>JAWKTX010000003.1:300000-565985 GCA_041398825.1 Planctomycetaceae bacterium
TCTTATTGTCATCTACCGTGGCGGCTCGGAAAACACGAGCAAAACTTCCGGACGCGTTTCGGTAAAGCAGCTTGTATCGCCCAAGAACCAGCCCATCCGTCTCGCCTTTCAGGATTCGGCCTGTCTGTAAAGGCGTGAGCAGCTGTCGACGTTCCAGAACGTCCAGCATTTCGCGCATTGTCTCACAGCCCGACATCTCAGCGTCAACCGTAGCCCATTCGGCTGGTTTCAGCAGACGAGACGTCAGCAAAAAAGACTTCAGACCGTCTTTCGTTTTGATCGGCGGCATTGACCGAGAATGCTGTCGGAGGAAAGTGAGCGGAACGCTAACTCGAATGCAGTGACTGCAGGTTCAAGAAAGGAGAACGAGAAAAGAACGTGGGATGGTGTCATTTTCCGTGCCACATCCGGGGAACGCGAGAGCCTGGGTGTGGGACATGCTGGAGTACGAAATGACACCTCAAGTTGTTTGGTCACCTTTTGCAGAAATCACCGGACAAGAAAAGTCGCACGTCCATTGCAGGGAAATGACCCGGAACCTGCCTGCTGCCGCCCTGCAACATGCCTTTCATAAATCCTATCACCTGAGCCAGGTCGTTCAACTTTTTCACCCTGGGTTTACGCAGCGAAGCAAATCTAGCGTGGTTTGGATTGATTTGACTGTCATTCTACTGCACAGACGTTACGTATCGCCGCCCGACCAGGGCCACTATCCCGTACAACACCGTTTATTCAAATAAGCCGACCGGGCGGAAGATTCCCTGCGGCTCATCCAGTTTGATTCAGCCTGATAGCGACCGTGGGTACCGCAGTGGCATCTGCTTCAGGTAACAGCCTCAATCGGCGCCGCCCGCGAAGAAACATCGGCGAAAGTGGCCGGCGCGGCGGCTTGAGGCGGCCACCAATCCTGCACCCCAAGTAAACTCAGCATATCCCTTCTGAGCTGATCCATGATTGGATCTGTTCCTCCCCTGGCCCGGGGTGTGTTCGCTGGGACTTCAATGGCAGCTCCAACATTAATTTCAACGTGCCATTCCGGCCGAATGGTCACGGCATCCGTCATGTCTTCTTCAAGTCGATGGACAGTTTCGATGATGCGTTCGGCCGATACATGGCCGCAGACGCCTTCTTCCAGATAACCTGGTGGATAAAGTGACAGGCATTGAAGGTAGTAAGCGTCGGTGAGTTGCCTCCACCTTCGATCCCGCTCCAGAGGCGGCAAACCGCCTTTGACCAGATCCGGCAGCATGGCGGATCGCAAGTCCTTTACCCTGGCGATCACGTCACCACAACGGCGTTCGCCAAGCCATTCTTCTTCGTAGGGATGCAAAACGGCATCAATCAGTTTTCCCATTCGATGTTTGAGACTGCCGGTTTGGGGCTGACCCAGACATTCAATTTCACGTGCAGCCAGCAAAGCCTGACCCAACTGATGAACGCGTGAAACGATCGATTGATGCCCATGCGACTTCCAGAAAGTTCGGGATTCCAGTCGGTCCAGCACACCGCGGATGGTTTCTTCCGGGTCTCCCTTCAGCTGGTACCGAATCGAAACAGGGTGAATCACAACCGGGGCCGTTTCACCTGCCCTGACTCGTCTTTTGGCTGCCGCTCTGGCGATGAAAGAAACCCCATCCATCAACGACAGCAGCCGATCGTTGGCTCGAGAGATAACCCCTTCCGGAAAAATCATCAGGGGGCGTTCTGCAGTCGTGACAATTTCAATGGACGTCTCCAGAGCCTGCCGATCCAGCCCTTCCCTGTAAATGCTGAATCCACCAACGCGGTTCGCCACGAATGCTTCAAGACGTGACTGCTTGAAGATGTGCCAGCTTGCCATCGCGTAAAGGTAGCAGGGCGTTTGCTTCACAAGAACGCCCATCAGCATCGGGTCAGACGGCCGGCAATGATTCGGACACAGGATGATACCTCGCCTGGCTGCGATAGACTCCCGGAGATGGTCCAGGCCATTGACACGATAGCTAACAATCCCGTACGCCGACTTCAGAAATCTATCCAGGTAAAATCTCTGTACAATCCAGGCCCAGACTTTCCCCCGGTGTGGTGGAATAAAATGGTAGGGTTCGTCAATGACCACCTTATGCATGAATCGAAGACTTTGTGCGTAGGAAATGCGCTGACATTCAGTCGACGGAAAAACTGAATTGGGTATTCGGGGTTAACGCTAACAGACTGAACCGCGTTAAAGAATCGGCGAAGGTCGCTCCCCGGGGGAATCCGCAGAAATTGAGCCCTTCAAACTCGAAGTTCTGGCATCGTTTGCAGGATTCGTTTCTTTCGCGTCTGTGCATGCCGTTGAAACGCAGTGCCGCGTGCATTTCGGGATTCTACTGACTAAGCTTTTTCAGTTCAGAAGTGTTACTCTTCTCAACCGACTGCCGTGCGACGTCAGCACGACCACCCCGATAACCCCCTCCCGCCCCTCTCAAGGACATCCTGCCATGTTAAACCGTAGAAAGTTCCTGTACACAACTGGTGCCGCAACTGCAGCCTTCGCAGCTCCAGCTCTGGTTCGCGGCCAGAACCTGAACAGCAAGTTGCAACTGGCCGGGATAGGTTGCGAAGGTAAGGGCTGGTCAGACATCCATGAAATGTCTTCTCATCCTCAGATTCGCTTTGCCGGATTCTGCGACGTCGACTTGTCGCGAACCGAAAAGGTCCGGGAGCTGGCTCCTGAAGCGCCGGTGTTTCAGGACTACCGTGAGATGCTTTCGGAACTGGGAGACAAGTTTGATGCAGTGACCGTATCGACCCCGGATCACATGCATGCGTACATTGGGTTGGATGCAATGCGTCAGGGAAAACACGTCTACTGCCAGAAACCTCTGACGCACAATGTCTGGGAGGCTCGGCAAATGACGCTGCAGGCCAGAAAATCCAACGTCATCACAAGACTGGGAAACCAGATCCACTCGCATGGTTTCTACCGAACTGCCGTCCATGCAATTCAGTCCGGGCTGATTGGAAAAGTAAAACAGGTTCATAGCTGGTGTGCAGCAACCGGCCACGGCAAGTCTTTTCATATCAGTCGACCAGAAGGAAACGTTCCCCATCCTGCGACTGTGGACTGGAACCTCTGGATCGGCGTTGCGCCCATGCGTCCGTACGGCGGCATGAAGGTCTACCATCCATGGGGATGGAGAGACTGGCAGGATTTCGGGAATGGAGCTCTTGGAGACTTTGGCTGCCATATTTTCGATCCCGTGTTCACAGCATTGAAGATCAACAAAGCCCCGACTCAGTTCACAGCTGACCATACCGGTATGAACCATGAAGTATGGCCAGCTCAGACCACCGTCAACTACATCTTCCCCGGGACGGAATTTACATCCGGGGACACTATCGCAATCTCCTGGAATGACGGGGGCAGACTGCCTTCAAGAAACGGTTCACACCTGCCGTCCGGCGAGGGATTGCCGTCCAGCGGATCCCTTTTTATCGGCGAGAAGGCGTCGCTCGTTCTCCCACATGTGGGTAAGCCGCGCGTCTATCCGGAATCACCTCTTGAAGAATTGGACAACCAGAACCACTATCACGGATGGGTGGATGGCTGCATCAGTGGTAAGCAACCCAGTGATGGGTTCGATTACGGCGGTCCACTGACGGAAGCTGTGTTGCTGGGAAATATTGCTGTGCGGTATCGCGGGACAACGCTCAAATGGGATTCCGAATCGATGACAATCCTGAACCACACTGACGCTAACAGATGGCTGCGTCGGGAATACCGTGACGGCTGGGATATTCCTGCCGTCAGCTGACAAGAATTCAACCAAAGTGACTGAAACGGACGAATCCCAAACCTGGTGGACACGCATCGCAGTACGACTTGGTGCTGCCAGTGCGGCTAAAGAAGTACGCCGAGTCCTCTCCACGGATACCCACCATGGCGAATCGGAATCCGCGTCACTGCTTCGCAAACGGCTGCGGGCAGTGACGCTGCTTCTGTTCCTGATTCGGGCAACGTTCGCGGTTCGCCAGCTTTTGTCCGATCACATGGATTTGTCCACACGGCACGGAGTTGTCATTGGGTGCCTGGCAGTCCTTTTCGTCGGTCTCCAGCGATCGCCTCTGTTGACGTCTCGCAGGCTCCGGATTGTTGAGGTCGTGCTCTTTCTCGGGTTCTCCGTGGATTCGGCGATGACCCTGAATGAGCGGCTTGCCCACATCGGCAACGAGATGACTCACACTGAAGCGAGTCATCCCGCTCAGGTCGTAGAACTGGTTGCGGCGATTAAAGACCAGGTCGTGGCCTCTATTGGTCTCATGCTGATCTACGGAATGTTCATTCCGAACTCAGGTCGAAAAGCTGCCCCGGTGGTCCTGTTGATGGCGACAATTCCTGGTCTGGTTGTGTTTGGAAATCGACAGTCTCGGGAGGAGTTGAATTCCTTCCGCAGGAGGAATGCAGAAGCGGTAGAGCAACTAAGAGGCGTCAATTTACTGACGCTCACGATCGGCGCTGTATGCAGCATCTATGGCACCGTAGTGATTAACGAACTTCGGCGACGCGCCATAAATGCTGAGGAAATGGGCCAATATCAGCTGCGTCGCAAACTTGGCCGCGGCGGGATGGGAGACGTCTACCTGGCAGAACACAAATTGTTAAGACGACTTTGTGCGCTGAAAGTCATTCGTCATGACCAGGCTACCGATCCGGTTATGATGGGGCGATTCGAACTGGAAGTGCGCGCGACCGCGTCGCTAACCCACTGGAATACGATCCAGGTGTTTGACTACGGGCAAACCGATGATGGTCGCTTTTTCTATGTCATGGAGTACCTGAAGGGCAGGAACTTGCTTGAGATTGTTCGCCACTTCGGTCCCATGTGCGCAGAACGGACGGTCTTTTTGCTGATGCAGGTCTGCGATGCACTCCGAGAATCTGCGTCACGTGGCCTGGTGCACCGAGACATCAAGCCCAGCAACGTTTTCCTTGCGGCACTGGGGGAACGTTATGATGTTGTCAAGCTGCTGGATTTTGGTCTGGTTCGTCCCCTGAAGGGCATGCCGAATGCGGACACCGATGGTGATCACCTTATCCATGGCAGCCCTCGATATATGTGTCCGGAGCAGGCTCAGGGGCAAGTGCCCGACATTCGCGGCGATCTTTATTCACTTGGTGCCGTTGCCTATTTTCTGCTGACAGGGCGGCCACCGTTTTTACTGGATAACCCGGTTAAGTTGATCGTCGCGCACGTCAGTGAAACTCCGGATTCCTTTCAGGATCTGGGCGTTGATGTCCCCGATGGACTCAGCAGGATCGTCCTCCGCTGCCTGAACAAATCACCGGATGATCGGTACTCCAGTCCGGACGAACTGCAACGGGATCTCAGGAGCCTCCCGGAGTTTCAGAAATGGTCATGGGAGCGGGGAGAGCAGTGGTGGCGAATGAACCTGCCAGCTCTGGTCGCCGAAGCAGATGCATTGCACCTGCAGCCTCACGATGCGGCATCACCAACGGATAACGCCATCGAAGCCGCCCTCGGACCAATGGATGATCCCGCTTCAAGCAGCGTCGGGTTTAACGATGAAACGGTGATCGATATTTGACAGATCACGAGGGTGCTCAACGATGCGCCGTCCGTGAATCCACAGGAACGGGCGGCTGAGGAGTTACATCCTGCAGTTCGTGTCATCAGATTCAGGACGCAATAAGATCGACCTTCCCGGTCGATTTCATTTACCAACCTGCAGGCATTTGAGGACGCTGTCGTCGCGGATATACAGCCGACCGCCGGACAACGCGGGCAGGCGATAGCCACTGTCAGTCGCGTTCAGGACCGTGTGTCGCGACTTCTCACTGTATTTTCCGGGCGACGCTTCCGCGCGAATGAGTTCTCCCGTACATGTCAGAATGATCAAGTCGTTTGAAGATCGAATGACGGTTCCATAGTCAAGACCAGTTTCCTCCCACAGCACTTTGCCGGCAATGACATCAATGCACTTCAGGCTGGCAGAACCTCTTCCCGAATCCTGACGGCCATCGATTGCGAACACAATACGATCAGGAACCCCCGGGATCCGGGGAGCTTTGACGGCCGTTGCATACTGGGTAGCCAAAAGCTCTTCATCCCGCCGGACTTCGGTGGCTGATTGGCCGTCGAACCGAAGCAATAAAGAACCAATGTTGTAGCTGGCGGAGAGGAAGATGTGGTTGCCCAGCACGACCGGTGTGGCTCCATTGACAGTAGGCCCCCGAGCTCCGAACGGAAACGTGAACAGTATTTTGCCGGTCTCGGGATTCAGACCTGTGACATTCAGCCTTGTGACGACGACCGCGGTTGGAGCCCCTCCGATGTCTGCCACAATTGGCGACGAATAGCTGGCATGGTCGGTGAAGGACGTCCATGCCGTTTTGCCACTTGAGGCATCGAAAGCGACAATCGCTGTTTCGTCCGCTCGCCCACCAACATTGACGATCAGCAGGTTCTTGTAAAGTACCGGGGTGCTGCCGACTCCAAAATAGCCTTCGAGAGGCCGAAAGTCTTTTGTGGTATCACGTTGCCAGATGGTCTTGCCATCGTTGAGCGTCAGACACTGCAATCGACCTTCCACACCGAACGTGAATACCTGGTGGCCAGCAATCAGAGGAACACAGCGTGGACCTTTATCGCCTGAAACTCCCCCCTGATATCTGCAGGGAGACTCTGATTTCCAGAGCTGCTTTCCGGATTCACTGTCAAGGCAACGCACGACTTCACTCGGGCCTTCGCGGTCGAAAAGAATGACTCGATCGCCGGCAACCGCAACTCCCGCAAAACCGCTTCCTACCTCCTGCTGCCAAAGACTCTCGGGGCCATTCCGCGACCATCTTTCCGCCAGTGTTTCGCCGACCGCAATTCCATCGCGGTTCGGACCGAGCAATTGAGGCCAGTCACCTGCCAGGACTGAACCCGTCTGAAAAACTAGGCACGCGAGGGCGCTGCAGATGAGGAAGGAGAGGAGTGTTTGCCCCCTCATGCAGAAGCAACCGTCAGGAGACTTCTCCGCGGATTGAGACATCTGAGTCCGGCGATGTACGAATGAGGTAAAGAGGAATCCGCAGGTGTTCCTGGCGGTAGCAAATCTCCTGCAGTAAATCCTGAAACGGCCCGTAGCAATCATGGGGAATTCTCTTCCGAAGGGATGGGGCGACCATGTGGATCTGAGTGCGGAGCGGATGTTTCCTGGTCAAGTCGATCACGAAGGTCTCGCCCGGTATAGTGCTCAAGACGCTCTGCCTGCTCATGAATTCGATCAAATGAGACGCCCGCTTCTGTGACAAGGTATTGTTCCCAAAGACGATGCGAACGCACCAGTTCCACTCCAAGTTTTCGTCCGGCATCCGTCAGAAAGAAGCCATCTGCATTGCCCGTCACATAACCGCGAACCCGGTGGCAGAACATGAGAATCGAAGTTATCCATGGCCCTGACAGCAGTACGTCCTGCAGATTCTCCTGCGTTGGTCCCGGATTCGTCGTAATCACAGCAGCAGTCTCCCGTGGTCGCCGCTCTTCCATTCGATACAACAGAGCGATCAGGTCTTCAGAAAGAATACGCAGGCTCAACAACTGCTGACGGAAAACGCGGACGACAACTCCCTGTTTTGGGGAAAAGAATGCCGTGATCAAAAATAGCAGTCCGGACGCAAGTGCCATCATCCCCGCCGTGCTGGCACTGCGATATCCAAGCACTGGAGGAATGGAAATGGCCGACAGGTGTCCCAGAATAGCTGCCGCAATCGCCACCAGAACGCTGATCAGGATCATTCTGGCGAGGTTGTCAGTCAGCAGGCGAGCCGTGGCGGGAGGCACAATAAACATGGCAACGACCAGGATGTTGCCAACACTTTCGAAGCAGGCCACCGCTGTGACCGACACAAGAATCATGAGAAGGTAGTGCATCAGTCTGGAGCGAAAACCCTGTGTTGTAGCCATTGCCGCATCAAAAGCGCAGATTTGCAGTTCTTTGTAAAAAGCGACGATGAATGTCAGATTCAGGAGTAGGACTGAGCCAATTGTAACAACGACCCTCGGAACTCGGATGCCAACGATGGTCACCTTGTCGAGAGGCGTTAGTTCTATGGCTCCGTAAAGGACGCAACTGGGATCCAGGTCCACATGATCGGCCGCCTGAACAATCAGAACCAAGCCCAGAGCAAACAATGTTGTGAAGACGACGCCCATCGAAGCGCCTTCGTCAACATCACCAAAGTTCCTGATCCACTCGGTGAACAGAGCTGTCAGAATGCCAGCCAGAACTGCGCCAACAAACATTGGTACGCTGCTGCGGCTGGCACTGATAAGGAAGGCAATTGCAAGCCCCGGCAGAATCGCATGGCTGATGGCATCGCCCAGCATGCTCATCCGTCGCAGAAGCAGGTAATTGCCCGGCAATGCGGCGGCAACCGCGCTCAGGATTCCTGCGAGCACGATCCATCCGTCCAGTTCCCAAATCCATGTGGCTCGCGGAATCGTGGCAAACGACAATACATCCGGAAATGCACTTGCGACGGAGGTGTTCAGGCCTGTCTGGAAAAGGGCTTCGTTCACGAAACGGACTCCCCGGACAGAGGCCCCGAATCATGACTCGGAGTTGGGACAGGTTCTGCGGCGCCGGCCTGAGTGATCGGATGGGGGCTTTGTGGAACACCATGCACCGGCCGCGACTGTTCAAGCAATTCTTCAAGCTGTTGAATCATCTCCGGCTCCAAAACGTGTTCAATTGCGTCGGCGTCCCGGTCCACACGCGAGGGAGCCACTTCTGCGTGGGTAATCAGATACATCTCCCAGAGCCGATGCTCATGGACAAGTCTTGCGGCTTCATGGATTCCATCCGTCGTCAGGGCAACCGCTTGGATGGAGCTCTGAGAAACTGTGCCATGGCGCCGACACCGGTTGATCTGCCTTTGCAATCGCCCGGGCGACCAGCTTCGCATAGAAAGGATGTCACTGAACGGCACCGGCTGAAGCAATTCTTTCTCTGTAGGATCACGCTGCAATGTCTGTTCAATAAACTCGTACAATCCCCGCAACAAATGCTGGCGATCAATGTTCTGGTTCAACTGCCAGCGACGAAACAGCCGGATCAGCACCCCGCGGCTCGAACCGCCAAACATACTGAACAAAAAAAGCACTCCGGAGACGAGAACAATCATGGCGCCAGAGGGCAAACCGGGAAAGATGGCGCTCATTGCTGAGCCGATCAGACCGCTCACTGAGCCAATTGCTGAAGAAATAACAGTCATTTGACGAATGTTCTGTGTCCAGAAGCGGGCTGCAGCCGCAGGGATGACCAGCAATGCAATCATAAGAATCTGCCCCACTGCCTGCAGGCCAATGATTGTGACCACCACGACCATCGTCATCAGAACGATGTCCAGTGCGAGCACAGGGAATCCACGGGCACCAGCATACTGATCATCGAAACACAGCAGTGTGAGTTCTTTGAATACGGCGTAAGCCAGCAATACGCACAACAGACCAGAAATTCCGATGAGCCACGCATCGGACGCGACCATGGACGCGGTTTTCCCGTAGATGAATGCTTCCAAACCGGCAGCGTGGCCTTCGGGCATCTGTTGCACGATACTCAGTACGGCAATCCCCGCCCCGAAAAAGACGCTCAGTACAATTCCCATGGCCGCGTCTTCTTTCAGCCGTGTGTAGCGGCGTACAAAGAGTATCGCGACGACACCAAGCAGTCCGCTGAAAACGGCCCCTGCCAGCAATACCGGAAGGGACTTCCCGTCTCGCCCGAGCGTTGAGGCAAAGATGAAGGCCAAACCCACTCCCGGCAGAGTTGCATGGCTTAGCGCATCGCCCATCAGAGATCGACGGCGCAACAGCGTAAAGCTACCCACTGCACCTGCGGCCATGCCCAGAAGCATTGTCCCCAAAACAACCACCCTGGTGTTGTAGTCGGACAGAGTAAACAGCCGCTTCCACTGCTGCCAGGTCGGCCATTCAATCGCCTGGTGAGTAAGCGATGGCGTTTCATCGCCAATGATACCGCCAGCGGCGGTGATGCTCCGAAGCACATCGGCGGGAAATGGATCTGCCTCTCTGGATAAGGCCAGGGCGTTTGACGGACTGTACCAGGCAAAGAGCAGCGTCAGTACAGCCAATCCCCGGGCGCAACTGCAGAATCGCATGCCCATGAAGATCGGGGAAAGTGTTCTGCGGTGTCGGTTGCATGTCCGCCAAATGAACTCAGTCCACAGCCGAAAGCTTTCGCTTTTGTCAGAAGTACCTGCAATCGATCCGTGGGCAGGCATGGAACACAGACGAAAGTCGGAGACGTTTCGTTGCGCGGAAAGACACTTCGCGGATGGAGGTTGTTCATTACGTAACTTCATGTGCGGGATTGTAGGAATCCGAAGCCGGGAATCCACCGCACTCAGAATTGAAGCTCAACAGCAACCAGTGGGAAGGTGCAATCTGAATGCCAGCAATCTAAGTACTTTCCTCCGGAAGCTGTGCCTTCGGCCGAATCATTTCCTGCCTGCTGCACCGGAAAATATTTCTCAATCAGCCGTTGAGAACAGGCGTTTTACAAGCTTATCCCCATGTCGTGAGCTGTCGTTGGTGGCACGTTCCATAAATCTGAGGCTGACCATGCGGATCAGGCCGAGTTTTCTCATTCGATGCCGCAAGCCAACCAGGACGCGTGCGATATTAGCAGGACAGACATCAATGACAGGATGGTTTCGCTGGGACAACAGACGCAGCGGTCCATCGAATGTGATTCCACTTTGTCAAATCATTCTGGAACAAAGTAGCTGGAGAGCTGTTTCATGTCCGACCTTGTTGCCAGGGAAGAACCGCGGGAATGTAACGAAGTTCAATTGGCCGGCAGTGTCGGAATCGAATCAATTGCATCGTTACATCAAACAGTCCTGCAACTATGCGGAACAAATCAACACACCATCGTTGGATGCAGTCAGGTTGAGCAATTAGACGTTGCAGCCATGCAGATACTGCTCTCCGCCATGCTGAAGCCCGGTGGACATATACACGTAAACCTTGGTGTTGCGGGGAGTCCCGCGTGGGACGCCGCGGATGCCGCCGGACTTATCGGATTGTTTGAAGCTGCTGAAAACGTGAACAAACACGATGAAGCAGCCTGAGGAAAGCTGCCCCTCTCTCCACGATGCTTAACGCACACACGTCGGACTCACGAATACTTTGTTGAATATCGGGACCATCCTGCATGTCGCAATCAATAATCCCTTCCAGCGCATCACCTGAACAGGATGATGATGTTGCTCAAAAGAAACGTAAGGCAAGCGAACTGACTGTTCGACGACGGCACGTGGATCCGTCTGAATTGTCGGCCGTGCTTGAAATACTGCGTGGAGTTGGGGAACAAATTTCAGAAGTTCAGAAGGATATGCAGTCGGCCGTTGACGAGGTGTGCGGTGGGTTTGAAGGCATGGCTGAGAAAGCCATGCGGACCGTACAGATTGCTTCGAACGTTCTTGGAGATCAGGCCGAGAATCGGAACACCGACCTGATTGGTGACGTCCATGTGACGCTGAATCAGATGTTGCAGATCATTCGGGATTCGAATCAAAGTTCTTCAGAAATGGCCACCCAGATTCGCGAACTGGATGTGAATCTCAAATCGATCAATCGATGTGTGAAGGAAATTGAACACATCGCACGCGGCGCAAAGCTCGTAGCACTCAATGGAAGCATCGAAGCAGCCAGAGCTGGCGAAATGGGAGTGGCATTTAACGTTGTCGCAGAGGAAACAAAACATCTCGCCACGCACGCTTCCGTGGCCAGTGATCGAATACGTGAAACGGCTGGTAGTCTTGCCGATTCTTTGTCCGGTGCATCAACGCGTCTCACAGCACATGCAGACAAGAGCATTCAGGAAACATCACGAAGTGAGACTGCTGCATTAAAGAGTCTTGGGATTCTTTCGCAGATGCATGAACTAATTACCAGAGCGATGCAGGAAACGGAACAGGTTAGTCACAGTTTGTCTTCGGACATCAATCGAAGCATTGTTGCGATGCAGTTTCAGGATCGCGTTGATCAGCGGCTATGTCACGTCGTTCAGACAATCAACGAGATCTGCACTGTGCTGGAACCACCCGAGAGTGCTGTTTCAAACCGGCGACGAACTCAGGTCATTGACGACTGGATTTCGAAGCTGTCGGCCAGGTACACGATGGCGTCGGAACGCAGCGTTCACACCGGTGAAGCCACATCGCAGTCAGATAATGGTGATTTTGAACTCTTCTGACCAAACCAGGTCATCCCGGTAATCAGGGATCGACGTGCAACGATCCCTGCCCACTCGTTGAAATGAAGATTACGCACCTTTGTTTAGTCGGAGTTTTCGAATATGGCCAAGTCCGCCCTTGTTGTTGATGATTCAGCGTCGATGCGTCAGATGGTTTCGTTCACGCTAACCTCGGCTGGGTTTCAGGTCATCCAGGGCTGTGACGGCAAGGACGCCCTCAGCAAGGTTTCGGGAAAGCCGATCAATCTTGTCGTCACCGACCTGAACATGCCGGTGATGGATGGAATTACTCTGATCAAAGAGTTGCGCAACATTCCTGAATATAAGTTCATCCCGATCCTGATGCTGACAACCGAATCTCAGGATGAAAAGAAGAAGCAGGGGCGCGCGGCCGGCGCGACTGGCTGGATGATCAAGCCATTCAATCCCGAGCAGCTGATGTCGGTTGTTTCGAAGGTTGTTCGTTAGGCCAACCACTCTGCTGGTCGACGACATGTGACGCTTGTTGATGTTCCCCTCTGCGTCTGGAACAGGAGCAACTTACAGCTATGCAAATTGACATGAATCGATTTCGTGCAGCATTCTATGAAGAAGCTGGCGAACATCTTGAGAATATGGAAGGAGCCCTGCTGCAGCTGGAGTCTGCAAGCGATGACCCGGAATTGCTGAATACCATCTTCCGTGCGGCTCACAGTATTAAAGGCGCCAGTTCGACCTTCGGTATCGAGCAGGTCGCGCGATTTACCCATGTGCTGGAGAATCTCCTGGATCGACTTCGCGAGGGCGAAGTCATCGTGACTTCTGAGCTGATTCAGCTGCTCCTGAACTCAACGGATGTCCTGAGCGCCCTGATTGATGCCGAGAAGAATGAGTCCGCACCGCCTGAGAACATTGACATGATTCTGGATGCACTGCACAAGTGCACTGGTGAGCCTGAGTCGGCAAAATCAGGCGTGGTTGACGGCACGCCTCAGTCCGAGACGGCATCGGACGGCGAAGAAGTTGTTTCGTACGAAGTGACATTCCTTCCCTCTGAATCCTTCTTTCTGTTTGGGCAGAATCCGCTCTACCTGCTGGCCGATCTGAAGAGTCTCTCCAACGAGTTTCAGGCCGTTCCCAACGTTTCGAAGCTGCCGGCGATCGAAGAACTTGATCCGGAGAAATGCTACATCTCCTGGACGATTCATCTGACGACGGCTCAGCCTGAAGATGCAGTTCACGATGTCTTTATGTTCGTTGATGATGCAACCAGCTATGAAGTCAAACGCCTGACCGCCCCGGCTCCTCCTGAATCGAAACAGGCTGTCCAGTCTGACATGCCTGCAGAATCGGCTCCCGGCGAGGATCCTGAAAACGAAGTGAAGCAATCCGTGGACAGCCCAGCTGCCGACGCACAGGAGGAAGCAAAGGCTCCGGAACGCCGGCAGGCCGATCGAAGATCCGGCGACGAGCGGCGCAATGAGGGTGTCAGTGTCGCAACCAGCTCGATATCACGCGAGACAGTGCGTGTCGACCGGGAGCGACTGGACAAGATGATCAATCAGATTGGTGAGCTGGTCATCGGCACATCAATGGTGGAACAGGACTGGATGCGACATCATGCCGACCTGGAATCACCAGCCCTTGTGCAACTGGGCAAGATCGTTCGTGATCTGCAGGAGATGAGCCTGTCGCTGCGAATGGTCCCAATCGCAGCCTCATTCCAGAAAATGACACGAATCATTCGTGATCTCAGCCTGCGGCTCGGAAAACAGGTGCGACTGGAAACTGAAGGTGAAGAAACAGAACTCGACAAGACGGTCGTAGATCAAATCGGTGATCCGCTGCTGCACATGGTCCGCAACAGCGTCGATCACGGAATCGAGACTGTTGAAGAACGTCTTGCGGCCGGCAAATCGGCAGAGGGTTTGATTTGCCTGAAAGCGTATCATCAGGGTGGCAATTTTATCATCGAAATTCAGGACGATGGCCGCGGACTGGACCGTGACAAGATCCTGCAGAAGGCCATCGATCGGGAGATTGTCTCCGAATCGGATGTATTGTCCGATGAAGAAGTTTATGGATTGATCTTCGCCCCTGGATTCTCAACGGCGGAGCAGGTCACAGATGTTTCCGGGCGTGGCGTTGGTATGGACGTTGTCCGTCGGAACGTCGAAGCGCTGCAGGGCAGCATTTCAATCCGGTCAGTAAAAGGTCAGGGCTGTCGAATGATCGTTCGACTGCCTCTGACACTGGCCATTCTGGATGGCCTGCTGGTCCAGGTCGGAGTCAACAGCTACGTGATTCCACTGCTTTCTGTCGTCGAATCCATTAAGCCGGATCCGGATGAAATACGCAGCGTCCTTGGACGCGGTGAAGTGATCACTCTTCGCGGCGAAGTCGTCCCCCTGATGCGTTTGAACCGCATTCTGAACATGCCAACCGGTGGTGAACCCGAGGATGAGAACTTGCTTGTGATTGTCGAAGACCAGGGCCGCAAGTATGCACTGGTGGTACATGAACTTCTTGGTCAGCAGCAGGTAGTCATCAAGAATCTGGAAGCCAATTTCCAGAAAGTTCCCGGTGTCGCGGGAGCCACAATTCTTGGTGATGGTCGCGTGGCTCTGATTCTGGACATCAATGGTCTCTGCGGCCTCGTTGGCCGGACGTCGGGCATCTCCGATTCGACCGGAGTCGTCTGACGATCAGACACAGACAGCGATTGGATGATGCATCTAATCTATTTGACCCAACTGTAAACGTACAGAATTCAAGAGGAGAGCATAGCGTGGTAAGCGAAACATCGAACGCAACATTGTGTGAACTGGCCGAAGGCGGAAGTCAGTTTCTGACGTTTCAGCTGGCCGAAGAAGAGTTCGGGATTGACATCCTGAAGGTCCAGGAAATCAAGGGTCTCACGCATCTCACTCAAATTCCCAATGTGCCGCCTTATATCAAAGGCGTGATGAATCTGCGAGGAACAGTCGTACCGGTAGTTGATCTGCGAAGTCGCTTCAATATGCCGGCCGCTCAATACAACCAGTTCACGGTAATCATCATTGTGACCGTGGGACAAAAAGTCATGGGACTGGTGGTGGACGCCGTTTCAGATGTCCTGAATGTGGCGGATTCGGATCTGGAATCTCTGCCGGAACTTGGTCACGGCATTGATACCGCTTTCATTACCGGAATGGCCAAGTCTAGTGATCGACTTATCACGCTTCTTGATATCGGCCGCCTGCTCGGCAGCACCCAGGCTGCGTGAAACTGGCATTCCCTTACCCGTCTGCACATCGACATTCACACTGTAAATCACAGGAGTTCACATCCCATGGCAACAAAGTCCGCAGCATCTTCTCGTTCTCCAAAAACCAAAGCAAAGACTGCGACAAGACGTCCAGCATCGGGTCGTCCACCTGCGCGGCGGAAGGCTGGTGATCAGGTTGAAGGAGCAACAGTTGATGAAATGAAGCTGTCCCACTACCTGATGGATGAAGTTTCCAGTGCTGTAATGGTAGTGGACACCGATCTGGTGGTTACCTACGTGAACAAGGCCACCATGGACTTGTTTGCTCGTCACGCCGCGACGCTTAAGTCAGTCTTTCCGGACTTCCACGCGGAAGACATTATTGGCACTTGTATCGACCGCTTCCATAAAGCCCCGGAACATCAACGACGCCTGCTGGCAGACCCTCGCAATCTCCCATACCGAACTGACATTTCGCTTGGAGACGTAAACATCGGTCTGTACGTCACAGCGATCCGTGACAATAAGGGCGAAGTAAGTGGCTACGGACTCGAATGGTCTGATGTCACCGAACTGCGAAATTCAACCGGTCAACTGGCGGCGATCGACAAGAGCCAGGCTGTGATTGAGTTTTCGATGGACGGAAAGATTCTGAGGGCAAATGACAATTTCCTGAAGACGGTTGGTTATACGCTCGACGAAATCCGCGGCAAACACCACAGCATGTTCGTTCCGGCCGACTACGCCAGCAGTCCGGAATATCGACAATTCTGGGCGCACCTCAACGAAGGTCGATTCGACGCTGGCGACTATCTGCGCGTCGGAAAAGGCGGCAAAGAAATCTGGATCAAAGCGACATACAACCCAATCGTCGACCTGAATGGACGTCCGATCAAGGTTGTTAAGTTTGCAACCGACATCACGCGACAGAAGGAAATGGAACGCAGCATTGCGGAAAAGCAGGAAGCAGACGCGAAGGCTGCTGAAGAGCTGAAATCGAATGTTGCACAGATACTGGAGGTCGCGAACCGCGTGTCTCGAGGCGACTATTCCCTGGAGATCACGGTGAATGGAGAAGACGCCGTCGGCCAGCTTGGAGAAGGCCTCCGGAGATTCTTCGCAGATAAACAGGCGGCGGAAGCGGCAGAACGCGAACGAAGTGACCGTGAGCGTCGTGATTCAGAGCTGCAGCAACGCAAGGTTCAGCAGGTTCTGGAGATCGTGAATGCTGTTGCCGATGGCAATTTCAACATTCAGGTACCAGACCTTGGCGATGATGCTGTGGGTCAGGTTGCTCAGGCGCTTGAATCTGCTGTCAGCTCAATTCGGTCCGCGCTCGCCGAAGTCAAGTCTGTAGCGGGAACCGTCGCTTCAGCGGCCTCTGAAATGACGGCCGCTTCGAATGAGATCTCCAAAGGGGCTCAGCATCAGGCTTCAAGTCTTGAAGAAACTGCCTCAAGTCTCGAGGAAATTACATCGACGGTCAAACAGAACACAGAGAACGCTCAACAGGCTCGTCAACTTGCGAATGGTTCTCGTGATGTCGCTGAGAACGGCGGACGGGTTGTTGGTGATGCTGTAAAGGCCATGGCTGAGATCAACCAGGCTTCAACCCGAATCGCCGATATCATTACGACCATCGACGAAATTGCCTTCCAAACGAATCTGCTTGCCCTGAATGCCGCTGTTGAAGCCGCACGTGCAGGCGAGCAGGGTCGTGGCTTTGCCGTCGTAGCCGCGGAAGTCCGCAACCTTGCTCAAAGAAGTGCTTCGGCAGCAAAAGAGATCAAGACTCTTATTCAGGACTCTGTGAGAAAGGTTGAAAATGGCACCTCACTGGTCAATCAGTCCGGCAAGACGCTGGAAGAGATTGTTGGGTCCGTTAAGCGTGTGACCGACATTGTCAGTGAGATCGCGGCCGCCTCGAAAGAGCAGCTCACAGGGATCGAACAGGTGAATAAGGCGGTTGCTCAAATGGATCGCGTGACTCAGAGCAATGCGTCGCAGACCGAAGAAATGTCGGGTACGGCCACTTCGCTGTCTCAGCATTCAGAACAGCTGCTTGAACTGGTCGGCCAGTTCCGACTGGAGACGGATGTAGCCGAGCACAGCGGACGTCGACACGCAGCCCCTGCTGCCAGTGGTCGGTCCCGTGGGAATTCGGCAATCAGAAATACAGAACAGGAGCTGAACAACATCAGCAACCAGGTGGATCGGTTAGTCGGCAACGGCTTTATCGAATTCTAACCCAATCCGTATTTCGAACGTTCTGTCAGTGCGGAGCCGAGCCGTGACCTTCGGCTTCGCGCTGCAGAACGTTTACAGCCCGGTTTCAGTCAACACGCACGTCAGACCAGAGTTCAGAAAATGGCAGACCCAGGAACACCAGCTCAGCTTACACGGAAAGAGTTCAAGCTCTTCCGGGAACTGATCTACGCCGAAGCAGGTATCTCCATGTCGGAGGCGAAGTTTCAGCTGGTGGAGTCCCGATTGCAAAAGCGTCTGCGAAAGTTACAGCTGAACTCTTTCAGTCGCTACTACGACTTCCTGCAGAATGAGGACAGGAATGGTGAAGAGCGTCTTCAAATGATCAACGCTCTGACGACCAACAAGACCGACTTCTTCAGGGAAAACCATCACTTCGAATACATGCGCGAAGAGCTGCTTCCTTCAATCGAGGCACAGGCGCGGGAAACCGGTCACTATAAGCTTCGCATCTGGAGTGCGGCGTGCTCAACCGGTGAAGAACCCTACACGCTCGCGATGACGCTGCTTGAGTACTTCGGGGCAGCGAAAGCCGCGCAATGGGACATCCGAATTCTGGCATCCGATGTCGACACGGATGTTCTCGCGAATGCGGAACAGGGTGTCTACCACGAAGATAAAGCGGACGAGATTCCGGCAGATCTGAGGAAAAGATACTTCCGCAAGGAAGTTCGCGGTAAAGACACCGTCTGGGTAGCGGGGCCGGAGTTGAAACAGTTGATTGCATTTCGACGCATCAACTTCATCGAATCACCATGGCCAATTAATACATCGTTCGACATCATCTTCTGCCGAAATGTCATGATCTATTTCGACGAACCAACGCAGGATCGTCTGGTCAGCCGCTTTGCCGAACAACTGGTGCCCGAGGGGCATCTGTTTATCGGGCACAGCGAATCGATCATGCGAATCGAGGGAGTCTATCGGCCGCTGGGGAAAACTATTTACCGACTCAATCCGGGTAAGGGAGCCACTTCCGCTCGATCTCTGTCCAAAGCTGCGCAGCTACCCTCGCCAACGCCGTCCACAGGACTTCGAAGGTCGACGGGGGCCGGATTGGCTGCATCGTCAGGTGGAACCGCAAGGGAACGGCTTCGACAGCGCATCGACAGTCAGGCGAGCACCCAAAGCTTCTCGACAGGCACGATGGGCAAAGGTCCGGATGCTTCGCACGCCATTATCGTTGGGGAGATCAAGGCATCCTCGAGCCCATGCAAAGTCTCTACGGTAGTCGGATCCTGTATCGCCGTGTGTCTGTACGATCCAATCGCTCATGTCGGGGGCATGAACCACTTCATGCTGCCGGCAAACAAATCAGACGACCGGGTGTGTGCCAGCTATGGGGTGCACGCAATGGAACTTCTGATCAACGAGATTATGAAACTGGGTGGGGATCGCAGAAAACTGGTTGCCAAAGTCTTCGGCGGAGGCAATGTCTTAAAGAGTTCCGGATGCTCACTGGATATCGGCGGCCGTAATGCAAATTTCGCCATGCAGTTTCTGGATACAGACTGTATTCCTATTGTCTCCAAAGATGTCGGCGGCAGACACGGTCGGCAGGTCCAGTTTCTGACACACACAGGACAGGCATTCGTGCGTCCGGTGAAACAGATGGCCGAGATTGAGGCAGAAATGGCAACAGTCAAACAAAGGGAAGAAAAGCCTGTCGCCGAGCCAGCAGGGTGTTATGGATCAGTCGAGTTGTTTTGAAGTTAGAGCGGCCTTGAAGGGAACTTCGGGGTTCTTCAGTCCAGATAAGCCTGAAGGGGTGCTGAAAAGCCGCCTGGGAGCCAGCCATGAACAAAGTGCGAGTACTGATTGTTGACGATTCGGCATTGATGCGCCAACTGCTCACCGAGATTCTGACGAAAGACCCGCATCTGGAAGTTGTCGGGACTGCTGGTGATCCGTATGTCGCTCGCGACAAGATCATGACGCTCAACCCGGACGTCATTACTCTGGATGTCGAAATGCCTCGGATGGATGGGCTGACATTTCTCGAGAAATTAATGGCGAGTCGGCCGCTGCCGGTTGTTATGGTTTCGTCCCTGACCGAACGTGGCTGTCAGACAACGCTGCGGGCTCTGGAACTGGGCGCCGTGGACTTCGTTGCCAAACCCAAAGGCGATATCTCCACTGGTATGCGGGATCTGGCTCGCGAACTTGTCCTGAAAATTCGTGGCGCTTCTTCAGCCAAAGTCCGTCCGCGATCAAGATCAGCACAATCGCCTGCCGAGCCCATCGTGAAGACACAATTGCAGTCAAGCAGTTTGATCACAGGTTCGAATAAGGTGGTCGTGATTGGCGCATCGACTGGTGGAACAGAGGCAATGGCTGAGGTTCTCACTAAGTTTCCTTCCGACGGACCAGGTGTAATTGCGACAATTCATATGCCGCCAGGCTACACAAAATCATACGCCGAACGGTTGGACCGTTGCTGTCAGGTTCACGTGAAAGAAGCGGTGAATGGCGATCGCATTCAGTCCGGGCAGGTGCTGATCGCTCCTGGTGATTTTCATATGGAAGCCGTTCGCAGCGGTTCCGGGTACAACGTACATATCTCAAGTGGCGAAAAAGTGAGCGGCTTCCGTCCTTCGGTAGACGTACTCTTCCGATCCGCCGCCCGCGCGATTGGAAGCAATGCGGTTGGAATCATCCTCACAGGAATGGGCAGCGATGGTGCTCTCGGTATGCTGGAAATGAAGAAATCCGGCGCTCAAACCATCGCACAGGACGAAGCGACCTCGGTCGTCTTCGGTATGCCAAGAGAGGCCATTTCCAAAGGCGGCGTCGATTTCATCCGACCTCTGCAACGCATCGCTGACCAGGCAATTGCCTGTTGCAAAGGTCAGCCCGCCATGGCGTAGAATGTTCAGGCAGTCATCGAGCGATGGTCAAAGAACACACCAGAAAATCGTAGACACATTGTCGACAACACTGACGGTCAGGTATCCGACTGAAACGTTCCTGTGGAAGCTGATCATTCCGCAGGAACGTTTTATGTTTGTGCCTTCGAATTTAGCGAGGCGATCTTCGCCCGCAGAAATCGTTTCTCCGGCTCCTGTTCAGCAAGCGAAAATGCCCATTCAAACGCCGATTTCGATTCGTCGAGTCTTCCAAGTCGCCTCAGGAACTCGCCGCGAGCGGAATGGATCAGGTAGTAATGCTGTAGTTCTCCGCGTGCCAGAATATCATCGATGATGGACAAGCCGGATTCGATGTTATCGCGCATCGCAATCGCCACGGCACGATTCAGCTCCACCACAGGAGACCGATCCGCACGCAGCAATATGTCGTACAGGGCAACGATCTGCTCCCAGTCCGTTTCGCTCGCCTGCCGGGCTTCCGCATGGACGGCGGAGATGGCCGCCTGGATCGTATAGACCCCAAATCTTCGTGACCTCAGTGCCTGTTCGACCAGTTGCTGCCCTTCTGCAATGAACTCCTGATTCCAGAGCGTACGGTCCTGATCCTCCAGCAGTACGATATCTCCGGAAGCATCCATCCTCGCATGGCGTCTCGATTCGTGAAGCAGCATCAAAGCCAGAAGTCCCATCGCTTCCGGGTCCGGTAGCAACTCGACCAAGAGCCTGGCAAGTCGAATCGCCTCCTCTGTCAAATCCACTCGCACCAGTTGGTCGCCACTGGAAGCAGAATACCCTTCATTAAAAACCAGGTAGATCACTGAGAGAACGGGATCAAGTCGTTCCGGCAAATCAATAAGCGAAGGAATTGCAAATGGAATTCGAGCATCGCGAATCTTGGCTTTCCCGCGTACGATGCGCTGCGCCAGCGTTGAGGGACTCATCAGGAACGCTCGAGCGATCTCCTCCGTTGTCAAGCCGCAGACCTCTCGCAACGTGAGCGGTATCTGCACATGCCGATCGATCGCCGGGTGACAACACGTAAAAATCAAACGCAACCGGTCATCTTCGATGTCCTGTTCCATGCTGGTTTGATTGGCAGCTTCAATGTCGGAAACGCGGCGCGCCAGTTCTGGTTGCAGTTCGCTGAACCTTTTGCGGCGTCGCAACATGTCCACAGCTTTGAAACGCCCCGTCGAAACCAGCCAGGACACCGCGTTGGCTGGCACCCCCTGCTCCGGCCACTGTTTGATGGCTGAAGCAAACGCTTCGTGCAGGGCCTCCTCTGCCAAATCGAAATCACCCAACAGGCGAACCAAAGTGGCATACACTTTTCGCGAATCTCGATGGTAAATCAATTCCACATCGACAGGCTTCATCGGTCTGCTACGGCATTCCCGTCAGTTCGATGATCGGTCGAATTTCTGTTGTACCGCGCGTCGTGCCCGGAATGCTGCCTGCAACAGCAATCGCTTCATCAAGATTAGCAACATCGATCAGGAAGTAGCCAGCCAGCTGTTCTTTGGTTTCCGCGTACGGCCCGTCGGAGACGGTGCGCACGCCGTCGCGGACCTGCACGCAGGTTGCAGTAACAGCCGGATGGAGTGGCGCGGCTCCCAAATACTGCCCGCGGCTCATTCAGCGTGTGACACAATTGAACGGAAGCATCCCGAGCGATCTCCAGTTCATCAGGCGGCCAAACTCCCTCTTCGGAATGAATTAACAGAATGTACTTCATCATCTTTACTTTCTGGTGATCAGTCGCAGCCGTCGAAGGCCTTCTGCAGTGTGGCGATATCAAGTTTCTTCATTTGCCACAGAGCTTCGAACATGCGTTGTAAGGCAGATGGATTCTCAGACTCAAACCAGGACTGCAATTGTGAAGGCCAGACTTGCCAGCACATCCCAAACCTGTCTTTCAACCAGCCGCATGCCAGTTCCTCTCCACCGTCATCCACCAGGCGATCCCAAAGGACATCAAGTTCCTCTTGTGTGTCACAATGAATCGCCAATGAGAACGCTTCAGTAAACTTCCAATCCTGCCCCGCATTGAGAGCGATGAACTTCATCCCGCACATCTCGAACTCAACAGTCAGCACGGCTTGATTCGCGGGATTCAGCACCTTGCGAATGATACGTGAATCCGGAACGACCGAGACGTAAAACTCAGCGGCGGCTTCTGCCTGGTTCGCATACGACAGAAACGGTGTGATTCTTTGCTTCATTTCCATCGCATAGACCTACTTCAGGGAATGCAGGCCAAACAGGTTGCCTTCGGTGTCCGTTGCCAGAGTAATAAAGCCGTATTGGCCAATTGACATTTTAGGTCGGAAGATCTTTCCACCGGCTGCTTCGACTCGCGATTCTTCGCTTGCGCAGTCTTCGCACGTGAAGTAGACCAGCGTTCCCATCCCACCGGACGGGCATCCTTCCATTTTCACCAGTGCACCGGGCGCACCGCCTGCTTCCATATGCATGGGAAAGGCCAGCATCTGCAAATCAGGGACCGGCGTGGCAAGCTCTGCAAGCTCGACCTGGAGAACGGCTTCATAAAACTTCTGAGCGCGTTCCATCTCCTGAACATAGATCTCAAACCAGCCAACGGGATTGCGCGTCATCTTAGTTCTCCTGTTTCGTCTGAGGGATTTCGGGTAAAGGAAACAGAGGCCGGATTTCAACCGTCCCCTTTTTGGCCGGTGGCAAACGAGCGGCGATGGCGATGGCTTCGTCGAGATGATTCACGTCGATGACGTAGTAGCCACCCAGCTGCTCGGTCGTCTCCGCGAAGGGACCGTCAGTAATCTGCCGCTTGTCATTGCGTACACGAACGCTGGTGGCTGTCGTCACCGAATGCAGCGGCGAGGAAGCGATATATTTTCCCTGCTTCTCCAATTCATCGCAGATGCCCATCGATTCAATCATGCATTCCGTGCGTTCGTCTTCTGTCCAGCAATTTTCTGAGCCGTAGATCAACAGCATATACTTCATGATTTGTTCTCCGGGGTCTTTGTATTGCCGAAACCGAAAGCGAGTCGAAAAACGTCCGGCATGCGAAGTCCGAGTGCGATCCACACCAGAACCCCAAGAATGATCGGGAAATAGAATGGTTCTCCCGCACGGACATGAGTGGCGATAGCACCGCCCAGATAAGCCGCAAGAAGAATGGCTGCCACGAATGCTGTGCGTGGTATCAGGAACATGACTGCTATTGCCACTTCCACGACACCAATGTTAAACATGACTTCTTCCGTCCAGCCCATTTTGGCAAACATTTCGGCCTTGCCTTCCCATTGCGTGAACTTGCCCACCGCGCTTGCTCCAATCAGAAACAAGACGAGCAGAACACTCAGGCCCCAGCCAATGATTCTTCTTTTTCCGGATTCAGCCATCGTTTCACGCCCCTTCGCCGGGAACCATCACCATCCAGCCAACGCCAAATTGATCCGTCACCATCCCGTATCGGGGCGACCAGAATGTTTTCATCAACGGCATATCCACTTTGCCGCCATCCGCTAAAGCATGAAACGCCGCGTCTGCCGTATCCTCGGTAGGGACTGACAGGGCTAAACGAAACCCGTCAAACTTTGACTTGTCGTCGCAGCCATCGGAGGCCATGAGCGTCATCTTGCCGACGGTAAACGACGAATGCATGATCTTGTTCTCGAAGCCTGCCTGCAACATGCCTGGTGGGACCGGGTCAGGACTTTCGCTGAAACGCATCTTCATGGTGACCGTTGCCCCCAGAGCCTGCTCGTAAAATGCCAGAGCCTCTTCGCATCGTCCACCGAAGAACAGATAGGGCTGGACCGTAGCTGCCTGCAGATTGATTTTGTGACGCAACACTTCTTCCTGTGCCGCAATACTCCCGTCGGGATCATGCTGGGCAAAGTCTTCCATTTCGTAGAACGGGCGGATTTCGATTTCTGAATCCTCCGGCATCGGATTGGGGCAACGCTTCACCCACTCAATGGCCTCCTGCATCGATGCAACCTCCCACAGCCAATACCCGGCAATCAATTCCCTGGTCTCCGCAAAGGGACCATCAGTAACAATGCGATCCGAGCCACTGAATCGTACTCGCACCCCATGACTACTTGGTTTCAAACCATCGCCGTTTCTCATGATGCCGGCGGAAACGAGTTGCTCATTAAACCTGCCCATTTCAACCATTAATTCCTGGCTGGGAGGTGCACCCGCTTCTGAACTCTTTGTCGCTTTGACGATCACCATGACTCTCATCAGAATTCTCCGTGTTAATTTTTGAGCGAACTAAGAGACTAGGCTGGCATTGCTTTTGGATCCATCCAGAACATTTCCCAGATGTGTCCGTCCGGGTCTGCCAGATTGCGGTTGTACATGACTCCCATGTCCTGAATGGGATTGATATCTGCCGTGCCGCCTTTGGCAGCTGCAATTGCATTTAATTCGTCCACGATCTCGCGACTGTCGCATGTCAGTGCGAGCATCACTTCGCTGGAAGTCTTCGGTGGAATCGGACGATTGGTGAACGTTCTCCACTTTTCGTGCGTCAGCAGCATCACGTGAATCGAATCGCTCCAGACCATGCAGGCCGCTGTGGCGTCCGTGAATGCAGGATTGTTGCGAAACCCGAGGGCTTCGTAGAATGCCATGGAAGCCGTGAGATCCGTCACAGGCAAATTGATGAAGATCATTTTCGACAAGATATTCTCCCCGGAATGGCAGAACAAGAAAGCTATCGGGCCACGGTCACTTCGCTGATTGGCTCACATGGCAAATTCACGTTCGTACGGGATGCTTCCAATCACGACAACGAGTGCTCGACGAGTCGAGACAACTGCAGTAGTGACTCCTGCCAACCGTGATAGCATGCGTCGGTGGGAATCACATCGGGGATTCCTTCCTGTGTGATCGTGAGTTCGGTGCCACAGGAGACTGCTCGCAAGGCAATGGTAAGCTCCATTTCTCCGGGTAGGCCCGGAGCGTCAAATTGCTCGATGATCCGAATGCGTTCGTGCGGCGTCAGTTCGACAAATCGGGCTGAAAAGGAATGGGCTTCACCGGTCTCGAAGTTCCTGAACGACATCCGATATCCTCCGCCGACACGGACATCCATTTCATTTACGGTGCCCAGAAATCCGTACGGTGGTAGCCAGCGGGCGAGAGCATCGGCATCGACAAAGGCTCTGTACACTCTCTCCATTGGTGCGCGGAGTACGCGATGCAGTTGAACTGTATTTGTGGCGGTCGGCATGGTGTGATTCTCCATGTTATTGCAAGTTCTGTTCAGTCGATTGTTGAGACAGCAGGCTCTTAAGATTGCATGTCGCGGCACATCGCGTCGCGCGCCGCAATGAGCTTATTGACCTCTTCATTTGCTGGCCGGATTTCAAATGGCCCCATCTTTACGCCGGGATGATTGGACATAAGTGCAATCGCGTGGTTCAGATCCCGAGCTTCCAGAAACAGGATCCCGCCCAGCATTTCTTTGGTCTCTGCATAGGGCCCGTCGGTGACGTCGACCGATCCGTTTCTGATCCGCAGCGTGACTGCGTTGCTGGCAGATTGCAGTGCTTCTCCACCCAGAAAGTGACCGCCGCGTCTGAGTTCATCGTCGTAGGCAAAGCACTCCTCCATCATTCTCTGGCCCTCTTCCGCAGAGAGTGACTGGTACTTCGACTCCTCAATAAAGCCCATGCAAATGAATTTCATCGTGATGTTTTCCGGTCGTTGGGTTGTTCAAATTGTCGAGCAAGCCGATGTTCGCTGGCAGGTAGTCGAATGGCGAATCTTTCAATCGACAGTTTTTCTTGAAAACTTTTTGTTGCCCCTATTCGCACCTGGTGTGCCTTGCGACCATGAACTGCTTCCATGTGCCATCATCCAGTTGAAGTTCGCTGGTGAAAAGCCAGGTATCGCGGTCGACAATTTCAATCGTGTCTCGATATTGACCAATGCCACTGCCATCGAACTTCGGTCCTTCGGAATACAACGGCAGTCTGAGTCCATTGCTGTCTGCAACCCCTTGATAGGGCCAGATGTTGGCCATCATCGAACCAATAAAAGTCCCCACGTACTGCTCTTTAGCGGGATCGAATCCAAGGGTCATGACCGTCGACCAGGGTCCGTCGGGCGAATCGCCACTGCTTTCGCAGATTAGCCACATGCCGCCAAGCGATCGGCAGCTCATTGTGCCGCAGGCGGCGGACTGGTTACCGTCAGGCATCTCACATTTATGCTCAAAGTTCCATTTGCCAACCAATTGGGTAAGCCATTCATGCTCCGCCTGTGGTTTTGCGAACATCGCTCGTTTCCTTTTGCTATCAGAGATATACAAACCTGTTTACTGTCCGGAATTCTGAAGTGGTCGTTTCATGCAAACGGAAATCGACAACAGTCAGGAGAATCAGAGACTTTCAGTTCACTAAAATACTCTTCCCCTCTTCTTTGGGCGAAGTCCCGATCCCATGAATCTTCAAAGATGCTGGCTCGGGCACTTCTCGCTCCCGCTGCCTGTCAATTGAGCAGCCGGATTCATTTCGCCTGTTGATTAATCCTGTTTGATTAATAAAGTCTCCTGAGGTATCGGAACCACTGGCTCCAACGAACACGTCTTCGGGGATTGATCGATCCTGTGCTGACATCGTCAAGTTCGATTGTCGGCGTGTTTGCATTGAAGCGGATTCCGAAGAACCTTGCCCGGGAGCTGCTAAACCTGCGAACCTTTACTTCGCGACAGGCTCTTCGATTCCAGCCGGCATCAAATTTGGAACGGTTTCTGCATCGCCACACCCCGTCGAAGCATTCTTTTGGTATCTCGAAAGCGAAAACAGAAGACAAATCGAGGGGGGAACGTGATGTCATACGATCGAAATTGCAACGCAGGCTGCAGCAGAACTCCACACGTCACTCCAAAAACACGGCAAAAGACTCACGTATCCAGAACCGAAGATTCTGACCTGGTCTCTACGCGAGCACCGGGACAACGCATCACAGGGTCGCACCGTTCACCTCGGTACGACACAGGAACTCGCCATAACAAACATCTTTGAATTCAGGTGCGCTTGCCGTTCAATTGAGCAATCGCTCGAATAAGAAGCGATTATCATTGTCTGCGGAACATTTCAGTTCCTAAAACTGAATTGGTGACCAGACTTCCCTCCGGACAGCGGCAATTCAAACGGACTACTTCCAGGTATGGCCGAAGCAACCATTAAACTCACGAACCACGAAGAAGCACTGGCTTTGTTCGGGACCTGCGACGAGAACCTGAAACAACTTTGCGAAGCGACCGGCACCCGCGTTGTGCTGCGCGACGGCAACATTCGAATCATGGGGAATCAGGCTCAGGTCGCTCAGTGCCGGGCAACACTGGAACAATGGCAATCCCTGCTGAAGAGGAAGGAAAGTCTGTCTGCTTCGGATGTTGCCATGTCACTTCAGACGGATTCCATCGATGCAATCTCTGGAAACGTGCGTAAAGAAGAACGACCAAGATACGCCCGGGAAAAGGAACCTGGCATGATTTCGAATCGAAATTCAAATCGCGAACGCGCATCGTCGTCTCGCTCTTCAGGACGAGCTCCTTCGTTCGATACATCATCAGCTGCGGATACACCATTGACCAGCCTCAACGAAGAACTCGTATCCTCCAGCCGTGTACTGCAGGAGCTGCGACGCGGACGCGATAAAGTGGGCAAAGTACGACCCAAGACGGATGGTCAGCGCCGTTACATGGAAGCGATTGAGGATCACCCGCTGGTTTTCTGTGAAGGGCCTGCGGGCTGCGGTAAGACGTATCTGGCGGTCGCGATGGCACTCGAAGCTTTGCGGAGAGAGGAAGTCCGCAAGATAATTCTGGTGCGGCCAGCGGTCGAAGCGGGGGAAAAACTGGGGTTTCTCCCCGGGGATATGTTTGCCAAAGTCAATCCCTACCTGCGCCCACTGCTCGATGCAATCAACGATATGCTGGAATTCGATCAGGTACGGCGGTACATGAGCAACGATGTCATCGAAATTGCCCCCCTGGCTTTTATGCGGGGAAGAACGCTGAATGACACCTTTATCATTCTGGATGAAGGCCAAAACACGACAATCACACAGATGAAGATGTTTTTAACCCGAATGGGAATCAATTCCAGGATTATTGTTACAGGAGATTCCTCGCAGAATGACCTGCCCAAGGGAACTCGCAGTGGACTTTCTGACGGCATGCAGCGACTTGCACATGTGGATGGGGTTGCGATAATCCGAATGACCGGACAGGATATTGTCCGACACCGACTGGTTCGTGAAATAGTTTCGGCGTACGAAACGGAGGGACACTCGCCACAGGGCGAGTGACTCGAAATGAAACAGCCAGTCAGCGAGACGAACGCAACTTCGTCTACGGTTTAAAAAATGGCTGTTCATGACATCGACAGCTCGGCGAGTTTGCCGGGTGGCAGTGAGCATTCGGCGAATCTGCGACCGAACCGTTTCCAACTTCGGCTGTGCGATGGAATCGCAACGGCGCTTTACAGATTCTTCCAGCCCGGATAAGCGCCATGTCATTCTTTGGAACCCGGCGGCCTCGCCAGGCGCGAGTGTACAGGCCGACGCCGTCTCTCTGGGATCGCCTGAAGAACTCGATCACCGACTTCCGTACCCTGACACAACTGGGCATCGCTACGCTTGCGATCATTCTGCTGTTGCTGGCAGGACAATCCTGGAAGTCCCGATTCACTTTCCGCGCCGGACAGTTTGCAACGGTTGGAATCCAGTCACGCGTGGAATTCGAGGTATTAAATGTTCTGGAAACTCAGCGACTGAAAGTCGAAGCGGAACGAAACGCACCGCTGGTCTTCCAGCAGGATTCCACCGTAATCGATCGCCTCCAGTCGCAGTTTCGTGACCATCTGAGTGAAATCGCCAATGCGGAACAGCTGGAAACAGTCTCCGCGAGAACACGGGAAGCGTTCGGTCTGGAGACCGGAGACCCAACGACGCAGGAAGCCACCTTTCGTAACATGAAGGATGTCCTGACTCGAGCGATGGAGTCTTCGGGAAACCGAATCGACGAACTCGTGCTTCAGTTCTCGCAAATCCTGGGTGGCGCAAGATTGCTGGGAGTCATCGACACGCAAACCGCGCTGCGTCTGCCGCGTGTCATTGCCGGTGTCAATAATACGCCTGAAAGCAAACCCCGTGAGCTGCTTAGAAATCGTCCGGTAAGAATCGACGACGCTGGCGGAATCACTATCCAATACGATGTGCTCGCGTCGATTCTGCTTGAGGAGCAGCTGAAGGAAACGGGGAGACTCGGAAAAGTCTGGCCGAGCGATGAATTGGCGGACCTTCGAGCGATTCGCGGTCCAGTGGAAACCTGGCTGCATCGCAACCTTCGCAATCAGTTGCAGCTGAACGCCGAGGCCACAGAGGAAGCGCTTCGGGAAGCCGGCGAAAAGTCGCCCCAGAGAAACGACATCTTTGCCCAGGGGGCGGTACTGGTTCCGGCAGGAACCCAGCTGACCGCAGACGAACAGATCGCTTTGCTGTGGCACGAATACGAAAACTACGAAGCGCAGGTCCCCTTCAGCAAACGATTGCTGCGATTGTTCGGGACTTCGGTAATGTTGATTCTGATGGTGGTTCTTTTTGGCGCTTTCCTTCAGTTTGTTAGTCCGGAATTGCTGGTCGAAACGCCGCGGCTCCTGAGCTTTGTTGTCATGTGCGCGATCACTGTGCTGCTGGCAAACATGGCAAGCCGTGATCCCTGGCGAGCAGAAATCGTACCGCTGGTTGCAGCTGTCATGATTACGGCCATTGCCTACAGTCAGGTCATTGCCATTCTGACAGCATTTTGTCTATCACTGCTGATCTCGATGTCAACGCTCGGAGATCTCGGCCACTTCATCATGCTGATTACGGTCAGCGTCACGTCCATCGTTCCGCTCAGACGTATCAAGTCCCGTATGACGATGGCAAGGGCCGGATTTGTGCTGGCCCTGGTGGCATTTCTTGCTGTCTGGGGCGTTGCCATCATTCAGGCACACGGAGCCGAAGATGCCTGGAGAAACCCTCAAATTGTTACCACGGCCCTGAAGTTTTCGGGGTGGGCTTTGATTTGTTCTCACCTGGTGATCTTTAACCTCCCATTCATTGAATCGGCATTTGGCATCGTCACGGATATCAGTCTTGTCGAACTCTCTGCCGTTTCACACCCCCTGCTACAGGAGCTGGCTCGCCGCGCTCCTGGTACTTATAACCACTCGATGACGGTGGCCACGATTGCCGAAGCCGCGGCCGAGGCAATCGGCGCGAATGGGCTGTTGACGCGCGTCGGTGCTTACTTCCATGACATTGGGAAAATGATGAAGCCGGAGTACTTCATCGAGAACATGACGGAAGGCTCAGAGAACCACCATAAATCTCTGGCTCCGGCGATGAGCACGCTCATCATCATCGGTCATGTCAAAGAAGGCATCGAACTGGCAGAAGAAAACAACCTGCCGGACAGTCTGATTCAGTTTATTGAGCAGCATCATGGGACAACTCTGGTCGAGTACTTTTTTCATGAAGCCACTCGAAAGGCGGATGTGGATCACAGAACGGACGCTGACGAATCTTCCTTCCGGTATCCGGGCCCGAAGCCTCAGTCCCGTGAAACGGCAGTGTTGATGCTGGCCGATGCGGTCGAAAGCGCCAGTCGATCTTTAAAGGAACCAACACCCAAGAGAATCCAGTCGCTGGTTCATGAGATTACCATGAAGCGATTGCTGGATGGCCAGTTCGATCAATGCGACCTTAAAATGACCGAGATCCGAGTGGTCGAAGAGAGTCTGATTAAGTCATTGCTCGCAGCTCACCATGGACGAGTAAAATATCCAGGCCAGCGGACAGCGTAACCCCAGAGTTCGGTTCGTCTGCCGAGGACCGCGGATAGATCCGGAGACTTCGACAGACAAGTCCGTGTGAATCACTTCACACTCCCTCGCCGCATTCGAGTGGCAGGTGAACTGGCTGTCATGATGAGTCTCATTCCTGCTGACATCAGGGCGATGTGCGGGCTGGACAGACGTAACAGCCTGTTGAAGACCGGGACCAGCTCGAGCAGAAGACCTTAATACACGACGCTTTACAGCCGTCCAGCGGGCCTGTCCTGATTTTTCGACGGACAACTAACGGCGAATGTGTCGAACCAGACGAAACACAGGCGGTGTTGCAAGCAGGTTTCGGTTCTGCACGGATTGCCCGAGGAACAACCCCTGAACATCTCTCATCACTTCAGGCATGTCACCGTAGTAAATGTGACCGGTATCAAACCACCTGTCTGAAAGTGCGGACACATCGACCAGTTCAAACGCATCTTTTCTTGCGATCTGCAGCGAGTATTCACTGAGTAGTCCGAGAGGATCCCAGCCATTCAGCTGTTTCGAAAACTGCAATGCCTTGTCGTGCTTTGAGGCATACACGGTAAAACGACTGCTGAATGGGCGGATGCGGTCTGCTGTCCGTTCGGCAAAATCTCTTGAACTGATATCCGGCGCGGCCATCGCAACAGCATCAAACATCCGAACGGGCGTCCCGGAAGGCCCCAGGCGATCCGCCATTGTCTTCAGCGACTCTGTGACCAGATGATTTCCCATACTGTGAACGATTAAATGAATGCGTTCAGCTCCGGCTCGAGCGGCGATCGCTTCGATGACTGTCAGAAAATCTTCACATGATTCGTCAGCTCGCCGCAAATCATTTGTGTAGTTCCAGCGATTCAGACCTTCTGTTTCACTGCCAGCAGGCCAACTGAAAAACATGGCCGCCCCCTGATAATTCATGTCATAGGCAATCTGCGCAGTTCTTCGCGCGGCGTCCCGAAATGATGCGCTGTATCCATGAACGAACAACATCAATTGTCGTTGTGGTCGCGTGTCCAGGTCCGCTCGAAGTGAACGCCAGAATTCCTCATCCTGCTTTAACTGAATCTGCATCAGCACAACATGTCGAGCCGGATCCTGAGTGAACTCCAGAGCCAGCACAGACGGCTCGGGCAATGTCCCCGGTGCTCGTCGGTATGGCATACTCACTTCGCAAACACCATAGGTAACGGTTCCTCGCTGAGCTCCAAAATACATATCCGGATCTGTGGAGGCTCTTGGACTGTCTTCTGGCTGTCTGTTTGTCGCGAAGTAGACGAGTTCATTGGAATATCCCTGTCTTTGTAATTGAGCCCCCGGCCGCCGAATAACGGTTGATGGCGCTGCCGTGGCTTCAGCCTGCCTGCGCCGTTCTGTGGCAGCGGAAACATGTCCTTCAATCACTTGCGGAACCGCAGCAAGATCATCCCGTGGTTCCATTTGCTCCTGCTGGGACGGTAGGGGACTGAAACTTTCGCGAGGTGCAGCCATCGGCGAGGTGGGTTCTTCCGAATCCCATGGAGGTTCTTCGAAAACCAGTCCACTCTCTTCTTCCTGTGGCATTTCCAGGGCAGCGACCGGGGGAAACTGGGGAGGAGACTCAGACTTCTTCTTCGAAGGTGGCGGTTTCGGAACTCCGAATTTCTCTGAAGAACCCGGGAGCTCTTCAACCGTGACTGGATCCAATCCAGCGGCAGAAACTGCTGTTTCTGCCGACGATTCCGGAAGGTTCGGTTCGGCGAAGGGAAACTCACCTGCCTGCCGCGGCAGTTCGGCCGACTGAAAGACTGCTTCTTCCACCCTGGAACTGGCGTTGTCGGGCGCTGACGATCGAGACTTTTCAGCACCACATCCGGCACAAATCAGCAGGAGCAGTACCGCGATCCGCAATTCAGGCATCTGTGAAGGCATTGTCGGTTCCGTCCGAATCAGGAAATGCCAGTAGTTTGGAGGAAACACCTGGTTCAGGATGTTTCGGGTGACTTTTGTGGTCGGCCATCCGGCGGATACAGAAATCACAGGATGCAAAACCAGTCTAAGGTATCGGCTCGTCCGGGAAAGCAGATGCCTGAATCGCTTGACAGTTCGGCTTTGGTGGGCAATCATCGACTCAGGGCAATTCTGCTCACACCTGCTGCGGATCCGGGCAATATACCTACCTTCAGCAGATCTCCTCAAGGGGGTTGCCAACGGGCGGACCAAAACGGACTGACGGCACCATTCATCGTTTGCTTGACTTCGGTATAAGCGGCGTCTGTAGAACAGAGGCGAATCATGGCGAATACATCTGAACGACGGATTGATATCGAAACGGTAGAGGGTGTTACGGTAGCACGGCTACTCGAACGCAAAATTCTGGACGAAGCCAACATCGAAGCTCTCGGCCAGGAAATGTTTGCAATGGTTGAACAGGATGGGCACAACAAGATCATTCTGGATTTCAGTTTGGTTGAGTACCTGTCAAGTGCGGCACTGGGCAAGCTCGTCACAATGCACAAGAAGGTGCAGGCCGTGGGTGGGAAGGTGGTCCTTTGCAACATTCAGCGAGACATTGTGGACGTATTTAAGATCACCAAGCTGGATAAGGTGTTGACGCTGTGCTCGGACCTGGATGATGCTCTGTCCCGATTCTAGTCCAAATCGCATGCAGCGACCGTTCCTGCCCGATATCTTTGCTGGTGACAGTCGGAGCGGTCCCGAAACACCTGTGAGGATCGCTGCCATGGCTGAGCCTGTCGCATTCGAAACAACAATTCCCAGCAATACTGCCGATGGCCTGGCAGCACAGGAGAAGATCGTTTCGCTGATGGAGCGATGGGAATACAGTTCCCGGGATGTTTTCGCGATGCGATTGTCTCTGGAAGAAGCTGTCACCAATGCGATTCGACACGGTAATCGATTCTCAGAAGAGAAGGTTGTCTACATCTTCTGCGAAATCAACGATCAGCAGATGAAGGTAATCGTGCGCGATCAGGGCGAAGGATTCGTGCCGGAAGAGATCCCGGATCCCACAGCTGCGGAATACATTGAACGCCCCAACGGTCGTGGCCTGCTTTTGATGCGAGCTTATCTTTCTCACTGCGAATACACAGAGGGTGGTCGCTGCATTACCATGGTTCGGGAACGCAACAGTGAACTCCCGATACTCGACGACTGAATGGTTTCTGAACAGCGAATCGCCTGATAAGCAGATTCCCGGCTCCGGTTCAGTTCCGGCCCGCAGGTTTTTCGGTTGCCTCCGGATTTCGCAGAATGTTCGCTGCTCTGCTGCAGGCAGCGTTGTGATCTGTCAGTCGCAACGAAAGGTGTTTGCTTTTCAGTCTTCGTAGCTCGTGGCTCCTTTTTCTCCGCGGGGAGCTCAGTTACAATTTCGTGCTGACGAAACAAACAGCACACGGGAACAGAAATGTCTGATTTTGAAGAGAAACTGCAGCGAGCCATTCAACGCGGCAAGCAATTCCGGGATGCCGACGGCGAATCCGCTGGAGAACAGGCTCGAACCGAAGAAGAGCTGCGTGCGATTCATTCCGGGCTTCGAAATGAACTGGCCGAACACATTGAGCAGTGTCTGCGCAAGCTCGCCGATCATTTTCCAGGGTTCGAATTCACAACGGTGCTGAATGAAAAAGGCTGGGGCGCGAGGATCAGTCGCGACGATCTCAACCTGAAGGCTGGCAATTCCCGATCAGATTACAGTCGACTGGAAATCCTTGTCCGTCCGTTTTCCGATGCACACATCCTGGAAATTGCCACCAAGGGGACAATCCGCAATCGAGAGTCCCTGAACCGTACCAACTTCAAATTTCTGAATGAAGCGGACCTCGAGACACTTCGACAAATGGTTGACTGTGTTGTACTGGAATTCGCAGAGCAGTTTTCCGCCCAGCGGTAGCTCAGGTCCTGCCTGGTGTGCCAGGAATGTCTTTAGGACAGTGTCGTGTCCTGAACCAGAGACTTCCTGCGTCCGTCTCGTCCGTCGGGACAAGCGAATGCAGGAAATCTGGCTGATCGAATCGTCTCAGATCAAACGGATTCCCGACACGATTCACGCAGTCCCGCACAGAACCTATCTCTCACCGTGTGCAGCCGCCCCTTCGCCTTTCAGAGTCGCGAGATACGCAATCAGGTCACGTATCTCGGACCGGATCAGGTTCTTTCCCATGTCCGATGGCATACCAGACTGACCGGTCGTACGTTCGTCGATCTCATCCGGAGAAATGGAGATTAACGCGCCTTGTGGGGTCATCAGCTGGAGGACCTGAGCGTCATCCCGCTTGACGACCCCCGAATGCACTTTGCCCTCTACAGTAACGACAACGACAGTTTCGAATCCCTTTGCGATCTTAGCATTCGGATCAACGATGGATTCGAGCAGGTAGGTGCGGTCTTTCTCAGAGGCGATTTTTGAAAGGTCTGGCCCAACCTCTCCTCCACTCGCATTCACCTTATGACAGCGACGACAAGACGCAGCACTCCGTCCAAAGAAAATCTCTTCTCCGCGTGCGGCCTCTCCGCCTTCAAGGCATTCGCTCCAGAGCGCCAGTGTCGTGCCCGCTTCTTTTTGCGACTTTCGATAGCTGTTGACGGCTGCCTTCAGCTGGGAAGATCCGTTCTGCTCCGCCGCAGTCAGCAGATCCAGAATGCTGGATGCGGGTAATTGACCAGAGTCAAGCCTGTCGAAAGCAGCCAGCAGAATCAGTTCGGCTTCGTCCTCTTTGATTCCTCCCAGCAGGCGAATGCTTCGCTGGACAGCCAGGGGTGAGCCGTTCTCAATTGCAATTCTCAGCGCCGGGATTGCAGCTTTGGGCTTCCGTGTTGCCAGTAATTCGAGAGTCGCAAGCTGCACCGATTCGGACCTGTCTTTCTGACCAAGTTCAATCAGTTCATCAATGTTGTCTGAAAGCCGGGCAAGAGCCCTCAGACAGGATACTCGCAGCGTTTCGGGGTTATCTTCATCCAGCAGCAGCTGTCGCAGGGTCGGTATCAGATCTTTGATTCCGTGAGTCGATGCAATTTCCACCGCAAATTCCCGAAGCTTGTCTGACCCTGCTAACATCGCCGGAAGATATGGCTGGATCGCGGATGCCATTGAACCGGCATTTCGAATTCCGGCGACATCTGTTCGAAGTGGACGCCAACGACCAGTGACCGGATCTTTCTTCAACGGCTGATTCCATGTCTTCAATAATCTCGCGGCCAACAACCGGACGGCTTCGGGGTTGGCGCTGTCAGCGGCGATGGCAGCGACAACCGATGCATTGTTAATTTGGCCCAGCCGGTAATTTGCGTTCAACACGCGCCGCAACACAAGGTCCGGAAGCCCTGGTGTCCCTGCCAGACTTGCCAGTGCCGGCATGGCTGCATCGATGTGTTCGTCATGAATGGCCCGGACGGCCTCTGCCACGACATTCGTATCTGCATCAGACAGGAACCCTGCCAATTCGGGACTCAGCTGCATTCGCATGGCAACTACAAGTCCCAGTCTTCCCGCGTCTCCGGGGTGAGCGTTAAGCGATGCGAGCAGCCCCGGGAATCGCTGTCCCAGTTGCCACAAAGCATGGCTGCACTGATGTCGAACAACAGGGTCCTGATTGTTCACACGGTCAAGCAACGCAAGCAAAGCTTCACCATCGACATCTTCGCCAACAGACCCTAACGCTGCTGCTGCGAAGCCAGCGACACGAAGGTTTTCTGATTCCGTCAGACGTCGACAAAGCAGAAGCAGTTGGCCGCGAGTCTGCAATGAAAATGCAGCATCAACCCCGAATCGATCTACGATATCGCCAATCACTTTCAAACACTGAGCCAGGTCATCGTCTGCCGGATCTCGGTCAATCGCTGCGTGTATCGATTGTGTCAGCGCCGCTGTAGCTTTCTGAGAATCCTGTGCCGACCGCAATCCAATTTGCCACGCCCCCCAGATGGCATGACGCCGGACAATTGGCTGGGGTGCATTTGCCGCCAGATCAAACAGGTCCGTGTCTGCATTCCGTCGAACCAGTTCAAACTGCGCCTGCTGGCGCACTCGACGATCTACATGGGCTAACAGCCCAATCAGCTCAGAATGCGCCGCATCCTGGAGACCGTTCGCAAGCATGTTCGGCACACCTGCTCCCGCGACTTCAGAAATGCGATTGGTGTGTTCGAAGCGATAGATTCGTCCTTTTCCCTCACCAACCCATCCATTCACCCAGTCCGAGACATACAAACTGCCATCAGGTGCAAAGTCCACATCCGTGGCCAGAATTGACCAGATGAATTGATGTGAATCAACCAGTTCAAATGTGGCACCATTCGTTTTTACTGCAAAGCTACGGATCCCGCTGTTACCTGCGGTGCCCCGAAAATCGGCCATAAAGAAATGGCCGGCGTATCGATCTGGTAAGCCGATGCCTGGGTAGTACGTCAGGCCCGATGGACCATCAGCCAGATGCGCGACTGGCGGAAGTATGTAGGCGGGCTGCACGGCGACGGTCTCTTCATCGGATCGGAATGGGTACCAGATCCGTTCGCGATTCCAGGGGCCTCGGTCATTTTCGTACTGGTAATACATGCGCCATCCAGTGTCGCTACCCTTCACGACATAGACCCATCGCGCTTTATCGCCGCTGTCGGAATTATTGTCGCCGGTAAACAGATTGCCGAAGTCATCAAAGGCGAGCTCCTGAGGATTCCGAAGGCCATGCGCGAACACTTCAAGATTCGAGCCGTCCAGGTCACAGCGAAATACGGCACCACAATCCGGCCGATGCAACCGCTCTCCTTCTTTGGTAATCACGTTATAGCCACGATCACCAATGCTGTAGTAAAGCCGCCCGTCCGGTCCAATCGTCAGGCCATGCATATCGTGCCCGCGGAACGCAACGCGAACTCCGTAACCGTGATGAAGGGCGTCATGATCGTCTGCGATACCGTCGGAATCCGTATCTTTCAGACGCCAAAGCTTCGGAATGCAGGTGTAGTACACACTGCCATTTGCTTCAATGACACCCGCCCCTGTCCCGTCGAGTGGGTCGTTGAATCCCGCGGCAAACACACTATCTGTGTCGAACTTTCCGTCGCCGTTCGAGTCTCTCAGAAGGCGAATGCGGTCCTGTTCCACCCCGTACTTACTGACATCGTCGCCCAGATACCGGCGAAACATCGCCAGTCTTTCTTCAACGGATTGCAGCTGCAAATCATTGTCGAGCCAGTTCATATGGCTTCGATTGTCCTCAACACCGACTTCCTGTCGGAACGTTTCGCAAACATAAACGCTTCCGTTCCCGGAAACATAAAAGGCAACGGGATTCGCGAGCATCGGCTCGGCCGCCATCAATTGCCCTTTCATCCCCTCAGGAATCTGGAAACCCTGAAGAGCAAGTTCGGCATCTTTGGAGGATGACGCTATGCGTGGCTGATAGTCATCCTGGGCAGAGACCGATGCAGCCAGAAGAATGACGGGGATGATCAGGTGCCGCAGTTGTCGCAGAACGTTCATAAGACCATTTTGGGGGCTGTCCGGCGGCAGGAAAGACGAACCGCTCGGGGACCAGAGAATGACGGATTGAAATTTCAGGGAGCGCAGAAGAATGAAGCTGGCTCCCCTCGTCAATACAGCAGACGTCGGAATTCGACACCGAAAGTGAAATCCTGCAGGCATCGAACTCCGTCCTGGCCAAACGGCAAGATTTCCCCCGTCAGGCATTCCCCGGTCGTCAGTTGTATCGAAACCGCGGGAATTCCCGGCAAATCACCGGCAAGGACCTCGATCCTGGTAAACCTTTACTTGTTTCCCCCGTTTCACGGTGCAACCATTCCTTTCGCGGGGTTTACGCAAACACGGATATCGAAGACATGTGTTCGCATGTACATATTCCCTTTCGGATTCTGCGGCATTCCTTCCGAGGATTCTATCCAGACTCGGCAGTTTTAGAGGTCAATTGATGGAACAGTACATACTGGAATGGGACCGTGAATCGATCCTGGCAGCGATCGGCCAGATGAAGGGAAATCGCGTTTCACTGCGGTCCATCCACAGAATTGATCGCACAAAAGAAGACGCCGGTTCTCTGTCGTCACAGCTGCAGACCATTTTTGGTACTGGGGGCGGTAAAGCGGCGTTGCCCGTCACGGTCTTGTTGCCACGTCAGGCGGTCACGATTCACCGAATATCGTTACCAATGGTGCCGGAAGCGGACATGCCGGACATGGTTCGAATGCAGGCTGCGATCAAGCTGACTGTGCCCGTCGAATCGGTCTGTCTGGATTTCGCCCCTCTGCCTGCACTGGCCGACGCCACAGCCCGCGATGTGTTGCTGGTGACTTCCCCCGTAGATCAGATCAACAGAATTCGACGAACTCTGGCGGATGCTGGCCTGGAATTGAAGGCGGTTCGAGCGACTTCTTTCAGCATTGCATCGGCCGCAGTTCACGCGGGAGTTGTTTCGGCAGAGCGTGGAAGTGCAGGTGTGGAAGCGATCGCCCTGCTGAAGAGCGATGTGATTGAAGTGACGTTTACCCGCGGAGAGGCGGTGTTGTTTTCGCACAGCGGGGCCGGTTGGTCGACGCTTGATGGTGTCACCAAGGCCGTGAAATCTGAGCTCGCTCGGGCTCGCATGGCTGCTGCCGAAGTTCTTGGCGATTTGAAAGTCTCCAGGCTTCATCTCGTGGGTGCGAAGGAGATTACTTCGCTGGTTGAAGAAGATGCCGCAACGCGAGTTGACAATGCCTCCATGGATCGGATCGATCCTGCGGAAGGAATCTTCGAACATGATGGGACCACAGAGATACCTGCCGCAGATCTGTTAGCACTGGCCGGGTCGGTCTATTCTCAGGTCGAATCTCGTGTTCCTGAAGTGGATCTGGTTAATCCAAGGCGTCCGCCGGTAAAACAGGACTATCGACGAGTTCAGTTGCTCGGCGCGGCATTGGCCCTTCTGGTGCTTTTTGGTCTGGCGTGGAATTGGCGACAGAACAAAATTCGGGTGCTGAGCGCAGATTTAGAGTCCCTTCAGGATAAGGCTAATGACATCAATTCCACATTGCAGCTCGGTAAGAATGATCTGGTGCTGGCTGAACTTGTGAGCGACTGGGTCGATCGTGATATCAACTGGCTGGACCAAATGACCACACTGAAGGACTTGCTTCCGGACACAGATCGCTTTCTCGTGCGAGAAATTAAAGCGGGTGTAAAGTCCGGCAGGGAAATCGGCTCCATCAGGTTAGACGGCGTCGCGAAGTCCGTTGCTGAAATCGAACAGATGGCCCGACGTCTTTCCGATGCGGGCTATATTGTCGAGCCCTACACACCGGAAAATACCAGCCGAACTGCCGGGTACCCGTTCTCCATCTCCATGCAGCTGCAGATCCCGAAGCCACAGGAAGTCGCTCCCGGGAGTGGAAAATCAGGCAACAAGGCCTGAGTCGCACGCTTCTGGAATAACTTACATCTCTGCAGCCTCAAGAGACTGCCTGCAATTTTGAATTCTGGATTTCGCAATGGACGACAAGAAGCGAACGATACTTTTGGCCTCGGTTCTCGGTGCCGTACTGGCAGTCTGGGGCGGGAGGTCCGTGTTTGAATCCACGTTCAAAAAGCCCATCACGGATCTTCAGAAGAAGATTGACAATCAGCAACGCACGGTGGACGGGTTGGAGCTGAAAGAAATTCAGCTTGGCGCTGCGCGTGCGAATCTGCTTTCGTGGAAGCAAATGAGCCTGCCCGAAGATGCCGCGACTGCGCAGAGGTTATATCGCGAATGGATCGAGCAAATGGCATTGCAGTGTTCCTTCGCCTCTTTATCTGTCGAACCGGGGAGCAAGAATGTATTGAAAGACAAGATGTTGTCCGTCTCCGTCGATGTCAAAGCAGAGACTGACCTGGCCGGTCTTTCGCGGTTCATGTTTCTGTTTGATAGTGCAGCACTGATGCAAAGGCTGTCGAACCTGACAGTCAAGAGCACTGGTACTCAGGGAAATCCCAGGATGGAAATCGGCTTCACGGCAGAAGGAATGAGCGTCTTTCAAAGTGGAGTGCGAAGCGAGTTGTTTGCGCGGACAAAGCTTGCCGCTCCACTCTCCGAAACGGCTGCGGAGATCACGCCACTGGCTGCCAGTGGATTTCCTTCCGCAGTACCGTTTGATATCCGAGTGGATCGGGAATTGCTGACTGTGATCGAAGCTGGCGACTCGAGCTGGAAAGTCGCCCGGGGAACCATGGGAACGAAACCTGCTGCTCATGCAGAAGACGCGGTTGTCGAATTACTGCCTCGAGCCTGGGAAAAGAAGGGGGCTTCATTCGATCGCTACGAGTCGTTGCTGGCAGGCTCACCATTTGCCCTGCCATCCCCACCACGAAAGTACTCCCCCAAATTGTCCGGCATCAGCGATAAGTCCATCAAGCCAGGGCAGGAAGTCAAACTGAACGTCAAAGTCGACGACCTGGATCCTGAACTCGGAAGCATCCATTACGAACTGATGGAAGCTCAGGACGGGATGTCACTGGATCCAGAGTCCGGTGAATTTATCTGGACGACAGCGGTGACGATTCCTGAGGGCAAATACACGGCAAAGATCGTGGCTCGTCAGTCCGACAATCCCGATCTCATGCTTGAAGGCAGGGTCACAGTCAGTGTCGCCGTTCCGAACTCAGCTCCCGTTATCGAATCGCCTGTCGCTCAGATTGCGATCATAGGACAACCATTCTCCACAAAGATTATGGCCACAGATGACGCTGCAGCAGATCAGCTGAGCTTTTCGCTGGCCGACGCTCCCAGTGGCATGACAATCAACGCTGCCAATGGAGAGATTACATGGACACCCGAGATTTCACAAAAACCGAATGACTACTCCGTCACCGTCAAAGTGACGGACAAGGGCAAAGAACCTCTGTCATCGACAGCAACTCTAAAGGTCAAGCTCCAGGAAGACGACGCAGCGATGACCCTGCTGACAGGGAACGTTTCGAAAGACGACATCTGGTACGCATGGTTCCGCAACAAAGCGACCGGCGAACAAATGCAACTGAAGACTGGCGAACGCCTGGTTCTTGCGGAGATCGACGCAGAAGTAGCTGCGATCGAATTGCGTTCCATTACTTTGGTGGACTCGCAGGGAACATGGACAGTTCCGCTGGGCAAGACAATCCGGGAGCGAATTCTCATTTCGCCCGCAGCAGCCAGCGAATCAGTCGCCCCGGCGGCTTCACCGGATGCAGCAAAAACAGAAGCAGGAACGCCACGCGTCGAATCGCCTGATTCCTCGGACGTTGCGGACACCACTCCCTGACCGGAAGCAATTTGTTTGCCGGGCCATTGCAGTGAAATGCCGTTTTCCAAAATCAGTCATTTGGAGAGTAGGAACGGTTGAGCGAAACGGGAAGACGTGGGGCCGTGTTGGTTCGACGGCTCGAAGTTTTCGCTGGCGGTGTCTATAACGGCGCCATGGCAACCATCGACCAGAATCAGTCGCTCAACTGCTTCCACCCGTGTACCCGGGACTGGTTTTGTCAGGCTTTTGATGCCCCGACACGCATTCAAACACTCGCATGGCCAGTTCTGAGTTCCGGGCGAAATGCGTTGTTGCTTGCGCCGACCGGATCCGGGAAGACGCTGGCCGCGTTTCTTGCGTCCATTGATCGGCTGTTCTTCAGGACAAAAGAATCAGGCTGCAACAAGGCGTCATCCAAAAATGTCGCGTCCCATGGTTCGGACGAGGCATCGGGGATTCGCGTGCTCTACATTTCGCCGCTGAAAGCTCTCGGCGTTGACGTAGATCGAAACCTGCGCGCTCCCATCGCCGGACTTCGCGCGTGGGCAGAGCGTCATGAGATCGCGCACCTCGTCCCGCGAATTGCTGTTCGATCGGGTGACACGTCTCAGAAGGAGCGGACACTCATCACGCGGCATCCCCCTGATGTCCTGATCACGACTCCGGAATCACTTTACCTGATGCTCACGTCTCGGTCCGAATCAATTCTTGCCAATCTGGAAACAGTCATCATTGACGAGATCCATGCGATGGCTGGAACGAAACGGGGCGTCCATCTATTTTCGACTCTCGAGCGTCTGGAACGTCTGCGTCGTCGCCACCACGCTTCACGATCCGGGGATTGCGATTCACTTCCGCCACTGCAGCGAATCGGACTCTCGGCAACACAGCGTCCATTAGAACTAATCGCCCGGCTCCTTGGTGGAGGTGAATCAACGCCCGATCCGAACACGCCCGTAAGACCCAGGCCTGTTGAGATTATCGACGCGTCGGAACGCCGCAGTTTTCAGCTCAGCATCGAAACTCCCGCGGAAGAACGGCAGGCGGAGGCCAATCTGGCCATTGCCCGCCGTCGGGCAGCAGAGGTTTCCGGCGCTGAAGAAGTGATTGACGAATCACTGTTTGACGAAACGATTCCCATCGGACCCGCGGCATCGTCTCCTTCGATTCCGTCCGTCTGGCCATCGATTCATCCGCGTCTGGTCGAACTCATTCGACAAAATCGCTCAACAATGATTTTCGTGAACAGCAGGCGCCTGGCCGAACGTCTGGCAACAGCTATCAACGAAACCGCCGGCGAAGAACTTGCGTTGGCGCATCATGGTTCCGTTGCGAAGGATAAGCGTGCGGAGATCGAAGACCGCTTGAAACGCGGTCAATTGCCGGCAATGGTCGCCACATCGTCGATGGAGCTCGGCATCGACATGGGAGCCGTCGACCTTGTGATTCAGATTGAAGCGCCTCCGTCGATTGCGTCCGGCATGCAGCGGATCGGAAGATCGGGACACCATGTTGGCGCTGTTTCGACCGGGGTCATTTTTCCGAAATTCCGGGGCGATCTGCTCGCATGCAGCGCAGCAACAGGTGCCATGCTTCAGGGGTGGGTCGAAGAGACGCACTTTCCGAGAAATCCGCTGGATATTCTCGCACAGCAGGTTGTCGCTATCACCGCCCGCGAACCAATCTCTGTCGATGAACTGTTCTCCACCGTGCGCGGGGCAGCTCCGTTCTTTGACCTGCCCTATTCTTCATTTATCAGCGTGCTCGATCTGCTCAGCGGTCGTTACCCTTCTGACGAGTTCTCGGAGCTGCGCCCAAGGATCAACTGGGACCGTATCAGCGGCATCATCTCGCCTCGCAAAGGAGCCCAGCGACTAGCCATCTTGAATGGCGGTACGATCCCGGACCGAGGGCTGTACGGAGTATTTCTTGTTGGGTCCGATGGCGAATCCGGCGGCCGGGTGGGCGAACTTGACGAGGAAATGGTTTTCGAATGCCTGCCGGGAGACGTATTTTTGCTGGGCGCATCCTCCTGGCGCGTCATGGACATCACGCGGGATCGTGTGCTGGTCACGCCTGCCCCCGGTGAACCCGGGCGGATGCCGTTTTGGCGAGGTGACAGTCCAGGGCGTCCGCGAGACTTTGGGATGGCCATTGGTAAACTGGCCAGAGAGCTGGTTTCTGTGAATCCCCCAAAGGCGATCGAACGGCTGACGAATCAGCACTTTCTGGAGCTGCCAGCCGCCGAATCCCTGCTCCGGTATTTGAAGGAACAGGTCGAAGCGACGGGACAATTACCGTCAGACAATTGCATCGTGATCGAAAGCTTTCTGGATGAAGTGGGGGACTGGCGGATCGTTGTGCTTTCGCCGTTTGGTTCACGCATTCACGCCCCGTGGGGGTTACTGGTTGCCGCAAGACTTCGTCGCGAGATCAGTGACGAAGTGGATCTGATGTGGACCGATGATGGAATTGTCTTCCGAATTCCGGAAGCATTCGACGTGCCCCCTGTCGAAGTCTTCCTGCCGGATCCGGACGAAGTTGAAGAAGAACTGGTCCGGGAAATTGGAGGGACAGCACTATTCGCGGCTCGATTCCGCGAGAACGCTGCCAGGTCGCTGCTGCTTCCCCGACGGGGACCTAACAAACGAACGCCCCTGTGGATGCAGCGACGGAAATCCGCGGACCTGCTGAAAGTGGCTTCCCGCTTTCGCGGTTTCCCGATTCTGATGGAGACGTACAGGGAATGTCTCCGCGATGTGTTTGACATGCCGGGCTTCATTCAACTACTCAAAGATGTTCGCCTGCATGTGATTCAGGTTCATTCTGTACGGACAGAATACGCATCACCGTTTGCGTCGTCGGTGCTCTTTAACTACGTAGGAAACTTCGTCTACGAAGGCGATGCTCCACTGGCTGAACGACGGGTGCAGCAACTGTCGCTGGATCACAATCAGCTCAGAGAACTTCTGGGCACGATCGATTTTCGCGAACTCTTCGATCAGTCGATCCTGGAAGAGGTAGAACGGGAACGGCAGAGGCTGACGGGACACCGAATCCGACACATTGACGATCTTCACGGGCTGCTTCTGGAACTCGGGCCGTTGTCACTGGATGAAATCTTCGCACGATGTGAAGACGAGTCTGCCGAATCCGGCCAGTTGGAAGAATGGTTGAAGCAACTGCAGGATAGTCGACGCATCTTTAGTTGCCGAATCGCCGACTCTGCGCGATTTGCGGCTGCTGAAGATGCAGGAAGACTGCGAGATGCCCTCGGAATTATGCCGCCATCCGGGCTGGCTGATGCGTTCCTGGAACCCGTCGAACAGGCAATGACTGATCTCGTATCGCAATATGCCAGGACCCATGGACCATTTGCCCCATCCGAGGTGGCACAACGGTTGGGACTTGGAATCGCCCCCATCATCTCGGCGTTGAATCATCTGGCCGCTCAGGAGCGAGTCATCGAGGGTGAATACCGGCCCGGGCGAACGGGCCAGGAATGGTGCGATGCCAATGTGCTGCGAATTCTGAAACGTCGCAGTCTTGCTGCCCTTCGACGTGAGGTCGAACCCGTTGAAGCCGATGCTTTGGTTCGCTTCCTTCCAGACTGGCATGGCATTCATCGGCCGAGACGGGGGCTCGATGGTCTTCTGGATGTGATTGAGCAACTCCAGGGGGCTCCCTTGCCAGCATCGACGCTGGAGCATGAGATACTTCCCGCACGCATACCCGGGTTCCGTTCTGCCGATCTGGATGAACTTTGTGTTCAGCGAGAAGTCATCTGGCGAGGCTTCGACAGTACTGGCAACAGTGATGGACGCATCGGTCTTTTCCTGACGGACGACTATATGACTCTGGCGCCGGCGGTACAGACGGTCGAGGACTCGATAGCCGGTTCTATCCGTGAGTTGCTGTCCGACCGGGGCGGAATGTTCTTCGAACAGATCACAGAAGCGTTGAGGATGTTTCCGAACGAAGTCCTGCAGGTGCTGTGGCAAATGGTTTGGGCCGGTGAAGTAACCAACGACACTCTGACGCCTCTGCGTTCGCTTCGAGCTTCCCAGAAGGCCGGTCGCAGGAACGACCGCCGATCAGACCGGCGAAGTGGAATGGGATTCCGCTCACGTCGCCGAAGTCATCTGCCGGGTTCCGAAGGACGCTGGACTTTACTTCCCCGGGCCGCTGAATTCACACAACCACAACCAACCAGTCAGCTGTTGCCGGAAGTCATTCCTCCGACAGTTACCGAACGGCAAATGGCAATCGCGACGCAGTTGATTGAACGACACGGCGTGCTGACCAAAGAAATGTTGTCGCGCGAAGAAGTGGCTGGTGGGTTTGCCGGACTTTATCCCGTACTGAAAGCGATGGAAGAGGCTGGCAAAGTTCGGCGCGGGTATTTTGTCGCCGGACTCGGAGCAGCCCAGTTCGCCGCGCCGGGAGCGGAAGACAGACTGCGTTCGTTCCGTGACCCGACAGGTGAACCTGAAGTTCTGGTGCTCGCCGCAACCGATCCGGCGTGTCCATGGGGAAACGCACTTCCCTGGCCAGCCAGCGCGAATGGAGATGAAACCTCACGCATGCAGCGAGTAGCTGGCGCTCGAGTCGTTTCGATGAATGGGCAGCTCATAGGCTACCTTGGACGGACCCACCAGTCGTTGACTACTTTCTTGCCGACCGATGAAAGCAGTCGAAAAGCCTCAGCCCGAGCGTTGGCCGAATCGCTGGCATCCATGGCTCGCCCCGGGCGAGCGATACTTCTTTCCAGGATCGATGGTAAATCAGCGGGCGACGCACCGTTTGCTGCGGAACTGCTCAGCGCTGGTTTTACGGTCACGTCTCAGGGCCTGTTGCACAAAGGGCTCTCGCAAAGAGGGACTGTCTGAATGCCGGAAGGCGACACGATCCTGAGGACAGCGATCAATCTGCGCAAGGTTCTTCCGGGGCGAGAAATCGTCGCGGCAACCGGGCGACGAGAGCTCATGGAACCCGAGTCGCTCGACGGTCGGATGGTCTGTCACATTGAAGCCCGTGGAAAACATTTGCTGATACATTTTGACGACGCTCGAGTGCTGCATTCACATATGGGGATGACTGGTTCCTGGCATATCTATCGCCACGATAGTCGATGGCAACGCCCCGTTTCTCATGCAGTGTTCACTATGAAGAATTCGGACTGGGTGGTTGTCTGTTTCACGCCCAAAATGATCAAGCTAATCACCAACCGGGAACTGATGCGGGATTCATACCTTCAGCGACTCGGCCCGGATATCCTTGGCCCTCCCATCGCGGATGACGTTGTCATCGCCCGCTTTCGAACCCAGGATGTGATCACCATTGGCGAAGCCGTGATGAATCAAACGGTCGTGTGTGGTATCGGCAACATCTATAAGTCAGAGATCTTGTTTGCTGAACGCATCCATCCTCTGACTCGAGTGGGTGAACTTTCGGACGATCAATTGATTCGAATCCGAGATCGCGCAGTTGATCTGATGCGAAAGAATATTTACACAGATGAACGGCGAACCCGGATGCGAGGCGATGGATTCGAGTTCTGGGCGTATGGCCGAAATGGTGAACCCTGCCTTGTCTGCGGGACTCGCATGGAACTAATTCGACAGGGCGATCTCGCACGAACGACCTGCTTCTGTCCGGAATGTCAACACGTCATCGCCCGCGAATCGCCATCCCCGCCGCGATCGTGACACCCTGATACAAAAGTGGAATCGACCTCAGTCAAAGCAGCATCACAAGGCCGTCCATCCCGGTAAGCCTGCCGTAAATCGCCAGAACCTGCTGAGCCGATTCACAAACGGGTTCTACGGTCACTGAGATATGCTTTCCGTTTCGGGCAGCGCGGTACGAATGCGGCGGATCAGCCTCCAGTTGCATTTCATCCCGAATGATCGAAACAACTCGGGCGTGGAAGTTGTCGGACGTATTTCCTATGACTTTAAACACAAAGACGCAGGGAAAGTTGTGCCGCGATTCCAGCAACTCAACACTTGGTAGGTTCAGCATTGTCAACAACTCACATTTCGCGAGGGCATGCATCCGTTCATGGCCGGAATCTTACCTCCTTTTGGTCGCCCGGTCGAACAGATTTCTGGTGATTTGCTGGACGCGATCGTCAGGGCCATGGGGGCGACTCCAGTGTGACCAGGGAAGCGTGTGTCCGGGAGGCGAGCTCAAGCCCTGAGCCCAGAAAATAGTGGCCGCATTGAAAACGAAGTTGTCTTTGGGACCGGGGTAGATCGTGGCCGTCCATTGCTGTGGATTCACGCCCCCCTGCCATGCCGTTCCTCCGGCAACAACTTCCAGTCCCGGAATTTCTGCTGGCTGCCCGTGATATTCCCACCCAATGAGTCCGGGGATGGAATCGCCATCAGCAATATCAGTATTTTCAAAAATCCAGTGGTCGGCATTCGCGACGACCCAGTCTCCTCCACCGTTAACGGGCTCCACGTTGCGAGCACCCATCAGCAGTCCTTCATCCGGACCACGATGTGGGAACGGTCCATGGTCCCGTTCCCGATTCACCGCGTACTCGTTGTCTCCGCCATAGGGACCGCCCCGAAAAATAATTCGATTGGCACGACCGTCGGCGGAATCCCGAAATGGGGTCACCCAGCAGACGCTGTTCCCCGAGAAGAAGAGCAGATTGACGCCCTCGTCTCGCATTCTGGTCACACTGTGAAACTGCCGCAGATCCCAGTATTCGTCATGGCCAATGCTGACGAAGGTCCTGCACTTCAGGCCGCGGTCCGCGCTTAGCAGGTCGCAGTTCGAACAATACGTGACATCGTAGCCATTCTTCTCCAGCCAGAACGCCAACGGAAATTCGAATGGCAGAAACTCGCCCGACCCAACGGTCAATGGATCATTCACAACGCCCGTAAACTGGGCTTCTCTTCCGTAGGGACGATCAAAGCTGACATCCGCCCACGGCCCCTGATTTCCTTTGGGGTGAGTGTAGATGGAAAAGTTATCCGGCCATCGATTGTATGCCTGCCACGTGTTGTCTGAACACTGAACAAAACGTCAGCAGGACGGTCATCCGTGACAATAAAGACGATATAGCTCTGCCAGTAGGACTCTGAGCCCTCAGGAATTGTTGTCAGTCGTCCGAGATAAACGCCGCTCAGCCAATCTTCCGGGATGGTGAGCGAAAGCGATGGTCGCCAACGACACTCTCGCAGGTTCTTGTCGCCAATCTCGGGATCGGGTTGAATGGCCCCCGGTACCGATTCAACGGTTTTCATCAACCGCGCCCCACGGCCTTGATAATATCCCATCCGGAAGAACTCCACGGAAAACTTTCGCACCGGATTCGTCGACACCATGATGTCAATTTGCTCGCCCGCTTTTACGCTCTGGCGCGAGCAATATCCTTCAATCCAGGGGGATCGGAAGCCACCTGCATCAAGTCGAACTCTGGTCAACTGCCAGTCCCTGGCCCCGGGAAGACGATTCTCTATAACCACCGGGTTCGGATGGTCCGACTGTTGAGCGACGAGCGTAGGAGCAGACTCAGGCAACACGATAAATATTGCAATTACGCAAATGGCACGGAGATCAATCTGGTTCATCTGTTCATTGCTCCTGTTGTCGCTGCGGGTGGGGGACATTCAGTTCAAATGGCGGGAACCGAAGCATAATGCGCACGCAGCGCAAAGGCGACCAACAACATCACCTCATCAGTCGCAGCACCACCACAACCATAGCCGGATTCGAAAGCACTCGAGGATCAGTGAAAACGGCATCGCTCCGTTGGACAAGCACCATACTTCATGTGTCGCCATGATGACAGATCACATTCGGACAACGCGCGGTGCCGAATCCAAAACATCCCATGCAGAACGCCTACAACCTCTGGGGGAACTTCATTCTTCATTGTGTCTTTCTTATGCATGTCCTTTGTGTGTTCTCAGACGTTCGGTTGGGCGAACGCCACATGTGTGACGGACGCAGACAGCATCCCGTCAAAGGTTCAATCGCCAAGCTGACATACAACGTCAATAAACGGTTCCTACCACTTCTACGATCGTGAAGACTTGGTTGGATGAAGGCTTAAATCTGCTGCGGCCCAAAGGCAGGGAGGGGCTCGTCGCATGGCTGCAACCCCGGGTGTCAAAACTCCGCGGCAAAAAGCCCGCCGCCCTGAATTCCCTGCTGGGCTACTTACGCAGCGGTGTCGGCATCACGAACTATCCGGTTTATCGAGATCACAACTGGCAAATCGGCTCGGGCATGATCGAAGCCACCGCCAAGCAACTTGTCGGTATCCGACTGAAAGGCCCCCACATGCACTGGTCGCCCCTCGCAGCCTCCGCCATCACCGCACTCCGAGCTCAAAACATCAACAACAACTGGCACCAAATCTGGAAAACACTCGTCATCTAACGCCTCCTCCACTGGGCAGATGCACCCCTTTTAGCGTTCTCCACCACGAAAGCACGACAGACCGCAACCAGCCAATTGCAGGTCAGGCGATTGCAGGCAGGCGATTCGCTCCGCCGCACGTTGCGAAATCAGCGCCCGGAAACCGAAATCTGGTCCACACAACATCAGAAATCGATCAGGTTCCAGACACAACCTGAAAATCCTCCCTGCCAGCCAACTCAGTCGCGATGGTGTGAGATATCCGGGCTAGCAGGAGCGACGATCAGTCTCAGAGCGTTAGCTGAAACGGCGGCGGGCACTGCCTGCTTCATGAACTAGCCCAGATCCTTAAGACACTCGCCACATTCCGCGATCCATTTTGCATTCTTCAGATGATCTAAAACCGAATCAGTCCACGACCGGCTGAGCAATCGCTTCGCCCAGTTCAGAGAATCATGTCAGCCAGTCACTGGCCTTTAACTAAACATTAACACCTGCAGGGTTGAATGAGCAGAGGCGCCAGAAGTTCGCGTCCGAGATCACCATGTTCATGGCTTCGATCGGGTTCCTGCAACTGACGTCGGATCACGGTTTCTGTTTTGCTGATACAGCATCTGATTCCCATTATCCCTGGAGCTATTCTTATGAAACTTATAGCCAGACGAACCGGTTTCACGCTGATCGAATTGCTGGTTGTTATTGCAATCATTGCGATTCTCATTGCTTTATTACTTCCTGCTGTACAGCAGGCTCGTGAAGCAGCTCGGCGGACACAGTGTCGCAATAACCTGAAGCAGCTGACTCTGGCCATACATAATTACCATGACGTTTACAGCCGAACTCCCCTGCATATGCATCGAGCGGCTCATGATTACGGCGGCAACGGCAATTCCGGCAATTTGTCCTGGTATTTCGGCCTGCTGCCTTTTGTGGAAGAGGCCAACGCTTACAACTTTCTGCCTTCGTCCATCACCGGGGCTGGCTATTCGTGGACAGGCATTGTGAATGGCACAACTCCGCTTGGTCAGATGGCGCGAGTTCAAATGGGCACGTTCCTTTGTCCCAGCGAAAGTGAAACCAACGCAAACGTTCCAGGCCTGGCAAATTTCAGTTACGTGGCCAATGCCGGACCGCCTCGACATCTGGCACTGCCAAATGCCGGCGTTTCCACACGATCGCGGGGCTTCATCTCACACTCTCGCATGAGTCCCGGTGGACCGGGTACGGCCAACTGCAGCGGAACGTTGCTCGCCGGTTCCAATAACTCCATTCGTTTTCGTGACATCACCGATGGTTTGTCCAATACAGCCGCAATCAGCGAAAGCCTTGTCAACGACGGTGGCGGAAATCATCGCGACAAACGCCGAAACCTGTATTACACGGGATCAGGCATGATCCAGACACCGGGAGCATCCATTCGAGATGTTGTTCGCGACGGACTGGCCAATCATGTAAACTGGCGTGACTGGGGTCAGTACAAGGGCCTGAACTGGCTTTATACGAGTTCGTGGGAAAAGCACCTGTATAACCACGTGTTTCCTCCTAATACTATTTCAATTCCCGGTTATAACACCGACTGGTTTCGATGCAGCGAAGCTGATGGCGCCATTACACCGTCCAGCAATCATGTCGGCGGTGTCCAGATTTCCCTGGCTGATGGTTCAGTGCGATTCATTTCTGACAGCATCGACATTGATACCTGGTGGGCATTGGGGACTCGCGGCGACGGAGAAAACATCTCCGACTTCTAAAACACTGCCGCAAATGCGTGTCACAGACCCGTTTTTTTGAACAGACAGCACGGGCAATTTGCGCGTGTGCTGTTCCTGCATCAGCCTTGCCCTCCGCCCGCAGCATTTTCGAAGAGAGCGATCTCACACGATGACCCTTCAACACCGGACTGGCGTTTTTCAATACGTTGCTTTGATCATATGCGCGTTTCTTTATGGTTGCTCACGTGGAGAAAACGCCATAGAGCAACGCGCCGAGGAATTTCGATACACGCCTCAGTCGCTGGCCGATGAGCTTGTTCCGCGTTTGCGACAGGCGGTAGCGTCTTACTCTTCGACCATACAGCAAACGAAGAAAGGATCCGAAGTCGCTTCTCTGGAAGCAGATCGTGGCGGCGATGGAGATCGACCGAATCCCAACAGTCTGGACGCCATTGTGGCTGATACGGTGTCAAAGCTGCAATCGATGGATGCCGACGCAACGGGAACAGTTTCTTCGGAACAGGTAGACGCTCTGATGCAGATCATTCAGGCTGCTTCCGATCTTCCCGGCTCGATCAAATCCAGCTTTGGCGACAAGCTCCGCGCGGCGACAGCTGGTCAGTAACCGCCCACAACTGCCTGCCACAAGACGCCCCAAACCGTATCGGTGCCACAGTTCACCCCACGGGCGAGGTGCCTGCGTCGGCAGTTTGCCCGGCCCGTATCTTTCAGACGATGGCGGCTGCTACTATGCTGAGCTGATCCGGACCTTTACAGCCAGCTGAATTTCCGCGTTCGGGGATTACCATGGTGCCCTTCGCCCAGACATACTCGAGGATCGGAACCATGCCCAAACGGACTCGGCCGTCGCTGGTCACACACATATGTTCTGTTTGTCTGACGTTCTTTCTGACCGCAGGCGTTGTTCGCGGTGAATGGCCTGAACATCGCGGCAATGTGCAACGGACTGGCTTTGTTGTTCAGTTGATTAAATCGCGAAGCTGGAACCCCGGCTGGATGCTTTCTGATTTCAACTCACCCGTTCCCGCATGGCCAGAAGCAGCTCGCGGCAGTTTGTGGCAGCGGCTGGACAAGATCGAACCACGCGTCACAGATGATTACGGAAATGTGCCGCTGATTGTCACTGACGACCATGGGCAGCAGCGGGTTCTGGTTGCATCCTCTGCCAACGATCGACTGATCTGCGTTAATGGCAAAGACGGATCACAGGTCTGGGAATTTGTGGCTCAGGCTCCCATCCGTTTCGCTCCCTCAGTCACGCAGGGCGTGGCTTTTCTGGCAGCCGACGACGGACATGTACGAGCTATTCGGATAACCGATGGAGCTGTCCTCTGGGACGTCAAAATCGGGCCGGACATGCCATGGATTCCTGGAAATCAGCGACTGATCAGCCCTCATCCCGTCCGAACATCAGCCACCGTAATCGACGGTCTGGTTTATGCCTGTGCCGGGTTGTTTCCGGGACAAGGCGTGTATGCTGTGGCATTGCAGGCCACCGATGGCAGCATCGTCTGGCGACGCAGAATTGACCAGTCTCCGCAGGGCTACCTGGTTGGCACTGACGACGATCGATTTATCGTGCCGTCCGGACGCGGTACCCCTTTTCTGATGGACGCACTGAATGGCCAGCGGCTGGAGAAACTTCCATCTCCTGGCGGCTCGTTCTGCATGCTGACACCCGATGCATTCTTTGCAGGACCCGGCAATCTAAAACGTGTCGAATCATTTCCGCGCACCAGCGGAATGGCTTTACGAACCACGGATCAGGGAAAGCCGCAGATGCTGCCATTCGGCGGCCGCGCGGTGGCTGCTGGTTCCGGAAAAATCTGGATCGCCGATGGCAGGCAACTGATATGCTACAACACCGCCCGAATTCTGAATCAGCAGGATGAAGCTGTTGAATGGACCGTTGACTGCCAACTGGACCAAACGCTGATCGTATCGGGCACAGACCAAACAATGCGACTGTTTGTGGCAGATCAAAATCAGGTACTTGTATTCGACGCGCTGACCGGAAAGCAGCTGACCTCCACCACACTCGAAAGCACCGATGAGCAAATCATGTATCTGGCAGTTTCCGGTCAACAGGAAACTAACAACCATCAAACGGATCCACTTCCAATCCACAAAGAACTGCTGGTTGCGACCACAAGCTCCGGTCGCATCTATTGCTGGCATGGCTCAGACAGAGCTGCAGATCCCTCCGAAAATACCCCGGCACTTAAAAGTGCCGCAGAATCTGACAATACAGATTCACTCTGGACCAGCAATTCGCGCCTGGAGGTGGAAACAAGCGTCGTGGAAGATGATCAAACCCTGACCGCTGTTGGTCAGTATCTGGATCTGCTTCCGGTGGACGCCGGATTAGTTCTGGTGACTGCTGATTCTGAAGGCAAACTGTGCCGATCTCTGGCCAAGCAATCGCGGTTTCAAATCATTAATGTCGTGCGTCACCGGCAGAATTTTCAGCTGTGTCAATGCCTTCTGCATCAGCATGGTTTATATGGCAATCGTGTGACTGTACGGCACGTTCCTGATGATCAACCCTTGCCGTTTGCGACAGGCATCTTCAATGCTGTCATTCAGATCAATCCTGCTGATCGTACGCGGCAGGAACTAACGCGGCTGCTTGTCCCTGGCACCGGCTGGCTGTTCCCTGCACAGGAATCTCCGATCTCGGCGCCAGGCTCTGACGATGTCGGAGTTTGGCGACATCAGTATGGTTCGCCGGCCAACGAAGCCGCCGCTCAGGATGCAGCGATTGGTACAGCCACTGACTTTCAACTGCACTGGTTTGGCGGTGTGGGACCACGAAGAATGCCGGACCGCCACCTGCGCGGACCTGCTCCACTGGCAGCGGGTTCGGCATTGATCATGCAGGCCGACGAGCGTTTAATCGGCGTGGATCCGGCAAACGGATTCGAGCGGTGGCAACTGGATCTGCCGAAAGATTCGATGAGATATGTGACACCTTTTGACTGTGGTTACTGCTGCCTGACAAAAGATGGAAGAACTCTGTACGCCGCCACATCAGAATCCATCTGGAAAGTCGACGCCCTCCGCGGTCAGGTGACTGACACACTACCAATGCCGGAAATCGAAGCCTCCAATATATGGGGCTCGCTGAGATTTGGTTATCTGGCAGAATGCAACCAAGCCCTGCTGGTCACGTGCATGAAATCGTCTGCGCCGCGGCTGGCGCTGGATCCCGTACAGGCTCGGCTGAGCTACTCCGACCAGGACTACAACTCGCAACGACCTTTGGTCTGCAGTCGCCTGTTCGCGCGGCTGACTCCGGACGGTACTGTCAGCTGGAATTATGTCCGCGGCACGATCGTCAATAGTTCCATCACCGCCGTAGAGACACCTTCACGCGTTCTGTTTGTCGAAGGTCGCAGCGATGCGTGTCTGCAGCATGAATCCGACCGCATACCGCTGCCTGTGATCATGCAAGATGCGTTTTTGGTCTGCCTGGACGCCGACACCGGACAGACCATCTGGGAACAAAGAATCGAATGGCCCGAAGCAAAGAACATGCTGTTCACTCAGACCGACGGCGAACTGGTCACCCTTGTTTCGTCAGCGAGTAACGAACAGACAGAAACTGCCGGGTACCAGATTCGAGTACATCAACTGCAGTCCGGCGAACTGGTATGGCAGGCTCAGCACCAGCACATCCGCAAAGGCCTGTACCACGGCGAACAGATCCACCACCCGGTGATCCTGCGGCAACCTGATCAGGATCCGCTGCTGGTGGTTGAGCCGTATTTGTACGATTTGAAGACGGGCGTTCGCCTAGTACCCACGGGCGCAGAACAGGACTGGTCCCTGCGCAGACCTGGTCACAGTTGCGGCAGTCTTTCCGGCGCTGGCCAGTGTCTGTTCTTTCGAGCCACCAATCCCACTTTTCTGAATCTTCACTCGCCCCAGCCAGACAGTTATTCATCGCTGGCCCCCAGTCGACCGGGTTGCTGGATTAATATCATTCCTGCACACGGGCGATTATTGATTCCGGAAGCCAGCGCCAGCTGCGTCTGCAACTTTCCTCTTCAAACGTCCATGGCTTTTACGCCCGGCACCCCTGTTCTCCTGGACGATGTTGAAGTCACCAGCACCGCATCAGCCAGCGTCGATTAACGAATTCGCCGCTGGCCCCGGATGGTTTCGCAATCGCAACTCGTCAAGCCAGCCATCGACTCTTACGAACCCGGTGCTACTGACACTTGACCAGCACTCGCCCGACAGACTTCCCAGCCAGCAACTGCTCGGCGGCCGACTGCACCTGATTCAGGCTGATGACTCGAGTGATCGACAGCAGGTTTTCAAAATCCAGATCAATTGCCAGCCTTTGCCACGCTCGATCGCGAAGCTCCATCGCAGACACAAGAAGGTATCGGGAACCGTTTATTTGACTCTTGGTCGTCCCTGGGGGCGGGTGGTGATTTCGAGGCCCAGTTTTCGAGTCGCTTTGGTTGCCCATGTTTCGTCTCCAAACGGTGAGCCTCGATTGACGCTGCGACGCAGGGCCGCGAGTTCGGCGTCCGTCTGAGGCGAATTGACATGCTCCAGCCAGCCAGCAGTTCGCCGCACAGGCCATGCCGACAGCAGGTTCTTTTCTGCCGCCGTTCCCGACGACCAGCGATACAGACTGCTCCAGCGCCAGTCGTCCGCACGCTTCACCAGATTCGCACGCAAAGCATTGCGTTCCACATACCGGCAGACCGTCAGAAGGTGACCATCGTCCTGCACCGGGAAGGATTTGAATCGCCCCTGGTAGACGTGCCCTGACCCCGTCGATTTGCGATGCGCGTGCCAACGCTGCGTGTGAGTCAGTGTCAGCCAGCCAACAAAGCGAGACAACTCATCATCTTCCTGAGGCCACACCACCAGGTGCCAGTGATTTTCCATCAGGCAATACGAAAGCAGCCGAGTCCCCGTCCGGGCAACAGCTTCCTGAAGCACCGTCTCAAACGCGATGAAGTCTTCATCCTTCGTGAAGATCGGCATCCGCGCGTTCGCACGGTTCAGCACATGATAAACCCAACCACCCGGAGCTAATCGTTTTGGTCGTCCCATTACAAGACGATAATCAATTCACTCGCAGTTGTCAATAAACGGTTCCTGACACCTTTTGTGCTTCCTGACACCTTTTGTGCTTCCGGGGCAGACAAGCAAAGGGAGTGCCTCGTGAATATGATCAGCGGTTTTCGAAACTCAGCGGGCCTGAGCAGTCTGGCCGGTCTTCGCGGGCTGGATGCTCAGGCCGCGAGGATTCCGGCTGCCAATGGGGCCAGATGGCGGCGTGACCGCTGTTCATTGCAGTGATCGTCGTTACTTTTTTGTCCGCCAGTGTCATCACGCAGAGTTGCCTGACGCCTTTGAGTTTGCATCCGTAGAGCAACTGCGTCCCGTCGTGAGACGGCTGAGGATGATAGTGCTGTGTGCCTGCAACTGATGTTGTTAACTGTTCGATGGCGCCATCCAGTCTCGCCGCAAACAGTTCTGTATTGTCACCAGCTTTAGCCGTATAAAAAACAGACTGGCTGTCTATTGACCAGACAGGCGTGTCACTGCTGCCGCCATGAAAGTCCGGGACGTCAAGGAATTCCGCGACTCCTCGATAGCCGTTTCGATCGGCCAGTTTTCTTGATTCGCTGCCGTCAGCTCGAACGATGAATGGATGGCAGTTGTTATGTTCGCCGCTGACGAACAGGACCCACTTTCCGTCGGGTGACCATGTCGGTCCGAAATTGAAGGGATTGCCGGTCTGGATCTGTGTTGTACTGGATCCATCCGCATTGGCCAGATAAACCTGATAGTCCTTGTGATACGCAATTCGACGGCCGTCGCTGGAGCTTGAAAAGCCGTAAGTGAACTGCGTCGATCCGGATGTTAAATCCGTCTTGTTGTGCCCGTCGCGATCCATGCGAAATGGATGCGAGTTTCCATCGATCAGCGCAGTGAACCCAAGCCGTGTGTCATCGTTTGGCCAGAAGAAAAGTCCTCCGTTGTAAAAGCTGACTCGATCCACACTTGTCACATTCTGAGTCTCGCCAGTATCGATGGCGACAAGATACGAATCCAGCAGCCAGCCTTCCTTTGTGAAGTGGAACCCTCTGCGTTCCTCTTCAATCGCAGCATTCCGGGGACTCTGCCAGCCTCGGGCGACAATCGCGGTCCTGCCGTCCGGTGACCATCCGGCAAACTGAGTCCATGCATCCGGATCAGTGGCAAGGTTGGCATTGATTTCTCGATCGTCAGTTCCGTCCGAATTCATAACGTGAGCACGCATCGTGCGAATATTGGCGTGTCGCCCGCCCGGTAGATTTGTCTGCATGGCTGTGTAGCCGATCAGCGAACGCCGTTGAGCCAGTAAACCGGATTGGCGTTTGATGGCTGTGATGATGGAACTGGCGATAGCCTGCATCCCTCTGTCGCCGGGATGGCCAGCAACACCCGCATGATCGATCTGCCGTTCTGATCGTGCCATGTTCGATTCGTCGCGTCCAAGTTCATGGATGTCGATGAACGTGACATTTGCCCTCACCGCTGCCTGCTGCATGATGCTGTCTTTGGTTGCATTCTCCCAGAACGATCCGCGTACAAAGATGGTCGGTTGACTGTCGTTTTGCAGTGCCAGAAGTAAATCGAGGACGGCTTTCCCGAAGGCCGACCTGGCTTCATCCGTCGTGGGTTCTGATACATTTTCGCCGATCGCGACGATGATGATGTCTGCCTGAAACGCAATTTCGTCTTTCAGACCCAGGGCGATATTGTAGGTGGCATAGCCGCGTTCAAAGTCAGCAATATTCTTCACTCGAACCTGAGGTCTGCTCCCCGATGCTGATTCGATGAAGTCGGTCACCAAATGTACATAGTCTTTATCGCCTGAACTGGCAGCCATGCCCCAGTTGCCGGTCCAGCCGATATTCGGTGCGGGGCCATGCAGTGTGATGCTGTTGCCGAGGTATAGAATCTTCTCTGCCGGCAGTCGCCCCACTCTCGGAGTGCTGCCAGGATCTGCAGCCCGGTCGTCGGCTGCGAGAAAAGCTGCATTCGCAATCGACGCGAGCAACAAAACGACAATGAATGACGGTTTCAAGATTCTGTTCCTGTTCGAGGATTCCGATACGCAGATTGCTTTTGAGATCAGGAATTGGTCAACGTGGTACTGTGCGTTGTGCTGATCGTTATACATTGACCAATTGACCTTGAACCAGTGTCATGGCAAGTTTGTGGTAAGGTGAGCAGTCAGTTCCGAATTCCTGGCCTCGCAGATTGCGCCTGGTGACGTGTTGAACCCTGCGGGACGATTTGCCATGGATCCACAACAATCGCCAGTATGGATTTGTTGCAAAGTGTGTTTGTGCGTACGCTTTCACTCGGCTGTTCGTGATCTTGTGATCTCTATGGTTATCTGCCTTTGGCCTTTGAATCCAACGGGAGTTTGAGGATGTTTCGAAACAGTGCCTCCGCAGGAACTGTCCTGCTGCTCATTGTTGCTGCGTTGCCTGGTGGGGCATTCGAATGCGGTGCTGCAGCGAATGGGATGGATGGCGGAGCCTTCGAGACTCTGCCCAAAGAGTTTCCCGGTTCGAAATCCGACTGGTATGGTTTCGAACGATCCGAATTCGAAGTGGACGGTCGGCCGGTGATTGTCGTTGCTCCCAAGACGGAAGCTGAAGGGCGTCCGTGGGTTTGGCACGGCGAATTCTTTGGACACAAACCTGCCCCGGATATCGAACTGCTGCACCGGGGATTCCATATCGTCTACATGCGAGTTCCCGACATGCTGGGAGCCCCGAAGGCAGTCGAGCACTGGAATGCTTTATACGCAGAACTGACTGGTCGGTATGGCTTCGCAAAGAAGGCGGCTCTGGTTGGGCTCAGCCGTGGCGGGCTGTACTGCTACAACTGGGCGATCGCAAATCCTGATCGAGTTGCCTGCATTTACGCCGACGCAGCGGTCTGTGATTTCAAGAGCTGGCCAGGCGGCAAAGGTACCGGAAAAGGCAGCCCTCGCGACTGGAAGCTGGTTATGGATGTCTATGGCTTTTCATCCGAGCAGGAAGCTCTCGACTACAGGGGCAACCCGGTTGACCAACTTAAGCCGCTGGCTGAAGCCGGTGTTCCGCTGCTGCATGTTTACGGTGATGCCGATGATGTTGTCCCGTGGGACGAAAACACGGGAATCGTCGCAGAGCGTTACAGGGCGATGAATGGTGACATCACACTGATCGCCAAGCCTGGAGTCAATCATCATCCACATGGTCTGGACGATCCCACGCCGATTGTCGAATTCATTGAACGACACAGTCGACTGCGAAACAAGGGTGACTCAGGAAGTCTGCGCCTTCGTGTGCTGTGTTACAATATCCACCATGCCGAAGGAGTGGATGGCAGGCTGGATGTTGAACGCATCGCACGAGTCATCCAGTCTGAACGTCCGGATCTTGTATCTCTGCAGGAGGTTGATCAAACGGTTGATCGAACCGACAAGGTCAATCAGCCGGATGAACTTGCTCGCCTGACGGGCTATCGAGTTCTCTTTGGAGCCAACATTGAGCTTCAGGGCGGACATTATGGGAATGCGATCCTTTCGCGATGGCCGGCTGCGCAGCACACGAACCACTTGCTGCCTTGTCTGGAAAACGGTGAGCAAAGAGGCATTCTGGATGCGTCATTTCGGTTGCCTACCGAGTCAACCGTGCGACTTCTGGCGACGCATTTTGATCACCGACCGAATCATGCCGAACGCGAATTATCGGCGCAATTTGCAAATGACCTGCTGAGCGGGAATTCCAAGCAGCCAACCATTCTCGCGGGCGATCTGAACGCAGTGCTCGAAAGCAAAACGCTTGCGACTCTGCTGACTCAATGGCAATCCACAACCGGCACCGATCCGCTCGCAACAATCCCCGTCTCTGAACCGAATCGTCAAATCGACTTCATCCTCTTCCGGCCCGCCTCCGCGTGGCACCTCATCGAGTGCCGAGTTCTTCCGGAAGCAGTTGCATCCGATCACCGAGCCATCATGGCTGTGATCGAGCTGAAGCCATTGAATTCATTAGTTCACTGAATTGTATTCACCGGATTTCAGACAATCTCGAAGGCAACGGCTTGACTCCATGCAGTTGCCGAACTGTCCGCATAGATGATGCGAACCCATGCACGATACTTGCCAATTGGCAGCGCTTCTTCCAACGTGTGCGTTTCGCTTGTCAGATCTGCCCTTCGATAGACGGCTCGATAGAGCGACGTTTCGCTCGCAATAAAGAGGTCATAGCGTGCCGGTTTGAGGGAGGATTGACGAAAGGTAAGTGTTGGCGTCGCATCATTGCCTTGACCACCACCGGAAATGATGGCTGCAAGCTGTCCGACAGCAAACGAACGAGCCGGAGTCCACGGACCGAAGCCAAAAGAGTTCTCGGCACGCACCCAGTAACGATAGGCGATTGGGTTTGATGAGATCACAGGCTGGTAATCGAAGAACGTGTCCTGAACTCCCTTTTGATCCACCAGTGCCGCGATGGAGTTTTGCAGACTGACATACACCTGATAACTAAACGCCCCTGCCACGGGATTCCAACTGAGTCGAACTGGCAGCGATCGATCTGGCTGATTGACCGCAGGGCCGGTCAGAATCGGAGCTGTTGCCGGGCGAGACGTTCCGATGCGTAATTCCGATGGTAACCACTGGCTGAACGACCCGTCGTCAAAGTATGCCCGAACCCAAACCTCATAGCTGCCATCGGGCAGCGACTCGGGGATTTCATGCGACGTCGTCGCGAGTGCATTCTTGCGGTAGAGCGTTGTTCGGTCACCAACCTTGTTGATTGCGACATCGTAACGGACGGCATTGCCGGCAGGCTTCTGCCACGCAATGACGGGCGTCGAATCCGTCGTGTTACCGATGCCTTCTGTTGGGACAACCGCGTCGTGCATGATCTGGAAGTAGTAAGGAGCAGTGTATCCGGATGTGCCGATCTCATTCTTTGCACGAACCCAAAGACGATACATACCCGGCGCCAGATCTTTTGGAACCCGCAGTTCCGTTGACGTCAGCCCATCACGATGAACGACGGCCGCCGTTGAGTAATTGTTGCTCAGCCAGACCTGATAAGTCTGTGCCCCGGGAACAGCCGTCCAGGACAGAGTCGGCTGGTTGCTGGTCGGCAGGATTGCCCTGGCGGGGCCGGTGACAGTTGGCTTGCCGTCAGGAACCTGCGTCAGAATTGTCATTTGTGGAGGCGTTGGTCCCCACGCGGTGTACGTTCCGTCTGTGTAATAGGCTCGCACCCAGACTTCGTAGTCACCGTCCGGAATTGCAGTTTCCGCGGTGTGTGATGTCGAAGTCAGATTTGTACGGCGATAGGTAATTGTTGATCGGGCGCCGACGGGATTGATGGCCAGATCATAACGAGCCACCGGCCCAGGCGCCTCCGGCCACGACAGAGTCGGCGTCGATGTCAACTGCTTTCCAATTCCCCCTGAAACCAGAATCGGAGCGGTGCTGTAATTTGCATTTGGCACTTCGTACAAAGTGCCCTTGCCGCTGGTCACAAACAGACCGCCATCAAACGGGTAGATCTCAGACGCGAGCCCATCAAATTCAGCACCGCCAACAAGGATATCTTCACCGTCCTCAATGACCTTGTAGATCGGCAGATAGCCTCTGCTGGCAGGTGTATCTCCCATGTCCACGTAGAACCAGCTTCCGTCTGACCATCCGTAGAAGCGAGGATCCGTAGAACCTGAAGAGTCTGAGGATACGATTCTGCTGCCCGCAAGCGTTCCATCTGTTTCCATTGCGTACGCATATGCGCCCCACGGGAGATTGTTGTGGTTCGCTCCGATGTGAATCTTCTGATCACTTCCAATGCTCAATGTTGGAAGATACGGGTCGCTCGGCGCGGTCCACGCAGATTCCTGTCTGACTGGAGTTTCGAACAATTCGTCGCCGGTGAGGCCATCAGTGGAGATCAGCGATCCGAAAACCAAATATCCTTCAAAGGTGTAACCGGCAAACGGTGTTCCCATAGAACGGAAGACCAGATGGCCGTTCAAGACTGTGATGCCGTCATAATAGCTCCCGGCCTCCATTGGACGGGTTGCTGCAGAATAGATCTCGCTGAAAATCACGTGTGGGCTTCCGTCGTCTGCGCTGCTGTACGACATGAGCCCGCCATACTGTCCATCGTCACTGTCGCCACGGTAACCTACCACAAGCCGATCATTGATTACTCCAATCGGCAACGTCCCGGCGAGCTGTTTTGGTGAGTATCCAATTCGATAAGTCGAGCCAGATGGTCCGGCTCCGTTGAGAACGCGAGTGGCAGTCTGGCCATCGGTCACGTACATATCGTGATTGCCGAATGTCGCAAAGAACAGCTTTCCATCAAACGGGACGTAATCAAACGGAAATGAGCTTGCTGGGCCCGGGATCACGTCAACCCCAAGCTGGGTTCCTGCATCTGTGCCGTCAGATTTCCAGATTTCACGCCCATAATCTTTCGTCTCTGCAGAGAAATAAACGCTTCCCTCGTAGACGACGAAATCCGACGGCTTGCTAGAGGTCTCGTTCAGAACTCCAAGAAATCGTACTGGGTATTCGACAGGTTCTCCCTGAGTTTGATCTTCGAAATTTGGAGTCACAGTCAACAAGGTTTGATACAAGTCCCAATTCGATACATGACCAACCTCAATGTAGGTATCTGTAACGCCGTTCTGAGTGATCCAGTCATTGGGGCCAGAGCGGTCGTAAGCAGCACCACCCCATCCCTCCGTGATAGACCAAGCGCTCACTGTGACGTCGTAGGAAACTGCACCAGGAACGGCATCCCAAAAGTAGATGCGTCCGTCGGGGCCGTCCTGACCGTGGTTGATATCGCTGACCTGAGTCGTTCCGGCTGAGGTTCCATCGCTTCGCCAAAGTTCAAATCCATCACCGCCATCACCGGAAAAATAGAGGTAACCATTGAGCTCGGCGGATTCCAGTGGCTGCTTGATGGATTTGGGAAGCCCGATGTCAGTCCCAGCGCCGGTACTCCAGTATCCTTCCGATGGCAGCAGAACATCGGCGATGGGTTGAGTGCCAGCGGTTGTTCCGTCTGTTGCCCAGAGCTTGCCGGTCGATTCGACTCGGAAGAGCACTTTGCCGTTAATGGTTCCGAGAACGTCGAGCTTCTCGGTGAGCCCCGGGATGGTTGCAACGGCTTCTGTTTCGGACGTGGACCGGTTCCAGCGCAGCAATTGTGTTGAATCGGTTGACTGCTGCTGGAGCAGTTTGATTGTCCCGGATTCCACAAACGGAAAAATGGGTGTCAGGAGTGCACGGTCTTCAAGAACTTCGATCAGTGCTGACTCTGTGCGCAGTGTTGATTTTTGGCGTAGATTGCGACGCATGGCGTGAGGCTTAACTAAACGAAGACGGAGATGCGACAAGATGCACATCCCAGGAAGTCATCCTTCGTAAACGGCATCTCGACACATATTGTCCCCCTAGTGGTGACTCTTGTCAATTACGGGATTGACTAATATTTGGCCATTATCGCAAAAGTGCCGTGTACACAATGTATACAAGACGGCTGTTATTAACAGAACCGGCACATTACGCTGGTGAATTCCAGCAGCTTTCGAATGGCGATCAATGGGTGTGTCCGTGCCCGTGCTCGTTTTCTTCATGGCTGTGAGCCAGGGAGCCGCTGTACGGTGTGTCGTTGATGGTGACGTTGAGACTCGCTTCGGAGGAGGCGTCTTCGATGTGTGTGACCAGGTCTGAGCTGTCGAGAGTGAAGCGGGAGGACTTGCCTTCTGCGTCGCCTTCATTGGGTGACGCAGCCAGCTTGAACTGTTCGGGCATTCCGTCGTGTTTAAGATTGATCACCAGTTCGGCTGCCTCGATCGCAACTGTGTTACGGGCAGTCGAATCGAGAAGATGGATCGTGACGGACTTGTCGTGGTGGACAAGTTCGGCATGGTACTCTTCGTTGCCCAGTTCAATCAGATGACCGTGATGTGGTCCTTCTTATGGATGATCATGACTATGCATGTTGACGGTGTCGGGCGGCGCGGTGTCAACAGTGACGGATGAACCGCTGCCGGGTTCCGGCGGGGGAAAAGGTGTCGGAAGGAAAAAGGTGTCGGAAGGAAAAAGGTGTCGGAAGGAAAAAGGTGTCGGAAGGAAAAAGGTGTCAGGAACCGTTTCTTTCGGAGTGCTGAAAGAACGAAAACGGCGGGGTGGCACCGTCGAATGTTTATCGGAATCCGATTGCAGCGAACTGAAGTGTGCCACTGGCGTAGCCAGTGTGGGTTTCAATGGAAGCGGAGTCCGAATTGGTGAAACCATTTCGGATCAGGGTCGGCAGGTCCGGACCGATTGCGCTGCGGTGCTGAAACCGAGCACAGCACCCTTTGAAGTCGACTGCAGGTCCGGCAAAGGTACCCTGATGAACGCAGTCCTGATCGTTTCGGTCCTGCGAACGATGGAAAGACAAAAGACTTCAGGTCTGTTTGATTGCGTCTGGTTTCCTGCATCCGGGTTTTCTCCCCACCGATCAAACTACCGACCCGGCAATAAACGCAACCGTCCGGTTGTGTCCGGTTGCTGCGGGACGGTAAAATGCCGGGCAGGCAAAATGTTCCTGTTCCTGCGTTCCCGAGTGCCACGTGGATTGCCGCCCAGCAGCCTGTTGAAAACCGGGACTGGCTCGTGCGGGAAACCTTAAAACACGACGATTTCCAGTCGTCCTGCGTGCCTAATATGTTTCCGTTGGACGTTTGCCAGATGTTGAGGGATTATTCTTTTATGTTTCGAGAGTCCCACCGGAGCAGCAACTCCGGTGGGACGGCGGCTTGCAGATCGATCGTGCCTGGGTCCTTTTGAGACCGTGGGACAGCCGGATCGCAGGTCGTCTTCATTTCAAACCCGAACCGTCGCTGGAGCTGCTTCACCGCAAGCTCGAATATTAGGAGGGGACAAAATGAACAGTCAAGCAGCCTCATGGAATATCCTCGTGGGGATCGATGTGGCTAAAGACAAACTCGACATCGCAGACAATCAGGGCCATCGTGTCCGGACCATCGGCAACAATCAGAAGGACCTCACCGCGTGGATTCAGTCGCTGGGCGATACGACCGGCACCTTTGTCGTGATGGAAGCGACCGGTGGCTATGAATCGCTGCTCGTTGAACTTCTTCATCAGCATCGTATTGCATTGGCTGTCGTGAATCCCCGACAGGTGCGAGACTTTGCCCGAGGCATCGGACGCATTGAAAAGACCGACCCGATTGATGCTGAGGTCATCGTCCGATTCGGCGAAATCGTTAAGCCCGCCGCTGCAGAGCCACCGTCGGACGAACAGGTCCGGCTTGGGCGGCTTGTGGAACGGCGACGACAGATCCTTGATCTGATCAACCAGGAGCAGAATCGTTTGCATCAGACTCAGGACAAGGAAACTCGGGCGTTGATTGATATGGTTCTGAAACCACTCAGAAAACAGCTCAAAACACTGGACGAACGCATTGCAGGGGCTGTGAAAAACGATGAGTCCCACACACGCAGAGTCGAAATACTCAACTCTGTGAAAGGCATCGGGCCGGTGACTGTCAGCACGCTTCTTGCTGAACTCCCCGAGCTGGGAAAACTCAATCGCAGGCAAATCGCAAAGCTGGTCGGAGTCGCTCCGATCAGTCGCGATTCCGGTCGGTCCTCCCACAGGCGAAAGACAGTCGGAGGGCGTTCGGGAGTTCGCCGTACGCTTTATATGGCGGCGATGTCTGCCGCACAGTTTAACCCCCGCATGAAGAGTTTCTATTTGCGATTGCTGGCCGTAGGAAAGCAGAAGAAGGTGGCACTCACGGCTGTCATGCGAAAACTCATCACGATCCTCAATACGCTCGTTCGTACGGATCAGCTCTGGAAAGATCCTTCACCACCTGTTGGTGACTACGAGCTTGTCTGAGCCCCGTTCGCCTCACCGTCGCATCGCCTTCACCCCAAAAGGCGATGCGACGGTGAGGTGAAAAGGGGCCCAGCCCCCGTTTGCTGATCCCGAGCTGAGCAGCGCCCCCACCATCCACACATAAACGGCGAATTCGAAATACAAATCTCCAATCTGAAACTTGATCTCTGTTAACACCGTCGCTGTCCCGGTTTTTCAACGCACAGCCAGGCTGTGTGGCGTATTCGTCGAACAGACTCGAAAGTTACGCGAAAGCGATGAGTTTTCGGTTGACGATTTGTTCGTTGCAGTATCCGACGCACGAAGTGAGTCGATGGTTCTTTCACCTCTACACGTTCGAGACATTCAGAATGTTGCTCATCCCTGCAAATTTCAGGCAGTCTGTCAGCGTCATTGCGTTCAGCCTGCTCCTCACACATCTGACTGCAGCCACTTGCCTGGCCGATGATTCCGGCGATTCCCGGCCACGTCCCAACATTGTTGTGATTCTGGTGGATGATATGGGGTTCTCTGACATCGGTTGTTATGGAAGTGAGATCCCGACACCGAACCTTGATGCACTTGCGGCCAACGGTCTGAAATTTCGGCAGTTCTACAACACGGGCCGATGCTGTCCGACTCGGGCATCGTTGCTGACCGGTCTGTATTCGCATCAGGCTGGTATTGGTCACATGACGGATGACTACGGTATTCCCGGGTATCGAGGTGTTTTGAATCGTCGGTGTGTGACACTGGGTGATGTTGCTCGGTCGGCAGGCTATTTCACTGCTGCCACAGGAAAGTGGCATGTCGGGCACCGCAACGAATCCAACATGCCGCTGCAAAGAGGTTTTGATCGATTCTTCGGGGTTCCTGAAGGAGGCGGTTTTTATTTTCAGGTCAAGGCCGGTCGGACGGTACGCCTGAATAACGACGTTTTCTATTCAACTGAAAAACCAGCACCGGACGGGTGGTATTCGACGGATGCCTGGACGGAATACAGCTTGAAGTTTGTTGACGAAGCCAAGCACGCGCGAAAGCCGTTTCTCCTGTATCTGGCACATAACGCCCCTCATTTTCCTCTTCAGGCGACGGCTGACGATATCGCAATGTTTCGTGGTCGCTACAAGGATGGCTGGGATAAGCTTTCGAAGGACAGGCTGCATCGGCAATTGAATTCCGGTCTGATTGACTCGTCCTGGGAGCCAGCCGAGCGTTCGAAGCCGGTCGCTGAATGGGATTCGCTGAGCGACCAGGATAAGGATCGTTTTGATCATTTGATGGCGACTTATGCCGCTTGCGTTTACAGAATGGATCGTTCGATTGGTACGCTTGTTGAGGGACTGAAGCAGCGGGATCAGTTTGACAATACATTGATCCTGTTTATGAGCGACAATGGAGGATGTGCCGAAAGTGGTCCTCGAGGCCGGAGTGAAGGTGATCCGACAGTGGCCGATTCGAACTGGTTTTGCGGTGAGTCGTGGGCATGGATGCAGGATACACCGTTTCGCAAGTTCAAGCATTACAACCATGAAGGGGGAATCGCCACACCCCTGATCGCCCATTGGCCTGCCGGGATTCAAAGCAAGGGGGAGTGGCGTGATACGCCGGCTCATTTAATCGATGTGATGGCTACCGTTGTTGATTTGACCGGTGCCACGTATCCCGAAGAGCATGGTGGTGTCAAAATTCAACCTGCTGAAGGGCGCAGCCTCAGGCCGGTTTTTGATCATCAGTCGATTCAGCGAGACGCATTGTACTGGGAGCACGAAGGCAATGCGGCGATTCGCGAAGGAGACTGGAAGCTTGTGCGTTTAGGTGGAAAGGGTGCCTGGGAACTTTACAACATGAAGTCTGATCGTACCGAGCAACATGATCTGGCAGAAACGCATCCAGATCGGGTCCGGACGCTTGAGCAGAAATGGCTGGCGTGGGCCGAACGCTGTCATGTTCACACGGATGGTTTGCCGGATCGAAGTCAAAGCAACGGCGGAAAGAAGGCCCCCGGGAAGAAAGGCAAAAGGAAAGCCAAATCCATAGACTGATGTTTGTTTTCCTTTACTCATTACGATCTCCATTTTCGGTGTCACGAAGAACGACACTGATCAGGCACGTGCATCCTTTCATTGTTTGAGCGACGGCTCGAACGGGTTGCTGGCCTTCCGCTCCCGGCTGAAAGATTATCTGATGACAGTTGGTCCACATCTTGTGTCTTTGATGGCTGCCACCATCGTTGTCTTTGCTGCTCATTCTTTCGGTGCATCCGGAATTGATGCGTTCGAGGGAGAATCTCAGACGCCGTCGATTCGAGTCATGAGCTTCAATATTCGTTTTGGTACGGCGAACGATGGGGAGAACCACTGGAAGCATCGACAGGAGTTTGTGGCCGAAACCATCCGGGCCTGGTCACCGGACCTGCTGGGGACTCAGGAGACTTTGAAGTTTCAGCGAGACTTTCTGGCTGAGAAACTGCCCGAATACGGAGTCATCGGTGTTGGTCGAAATGATGGAAAAGACGACGGCGAAATGATGGCTTTGTTTTACCGCAAAGATCGTTTTGATGTACTGGATTCTGGTCATTTCTGGCTGAGCGAAACTCCTGAAAAGATTGGCAGTCAGAGTTGGGACAGCTCACTGCCACGAATGGCGACGTGGGTCCGGCTGAGAGACCGCCAGCATCCCGATTCGCAACCTGTGATGTACCTGAATACACATTTTGATCATCGGGGTCAGGAAGCCCGTCGACAGTCGGCCCTTTTGATTCGCCGACGAGCGAGCGAAGCGGTTTCAGACGGATGTCGCATCATCGTGACCGGTGATTTTAATGCGGGCTTCGGCAGCCAGCCGTACGAAGCTCTGTTTTCAGCATCTGATGGTTCGGCGTCTCCTGTTGTTGATACCTGGTCGTCCATTCATCCTCAGGTGACCCCGGAAGAAGGTACATTTTCGGGCTTTCAGAGTTCCGGGACGAAGGGCGCCAGGATCGACTGGATTGCGGTATCACGCGACTGGAAGGTTCTGGACGCCGGCATTGACCGCACCGAGCGTGATGGGCGGACTCCATCCGATCATTTTCCTGTGTATGCAATTCTTCAGGCGCGATAGTCTTCACGTGGTGTTCTGTAGATTTAACAAGGTGGAATTATGCGATTTCCAATTGTCACCTTTGTGTTCTGTTCGATGCTGTCCATGGCAGTTTGCCCCGCGCAGAACACGACTAATTTTCCGGTGATTGGGCACGTCGATCGATTTGACGAGTCTGTTAATCGGTTGATTGATGTTGACGCCCGAATTGAGGTGCTCTGCGGAGGATTCGAGTGGGCCGAAGGTCCTGTTTGGGTGCCACAAGCCGAAAACAGATACGGTGGATCCGTCCTGTTCTCGGACATACCAAACAACGCAGTGATGCGGTGGCAGGAGGGCTTCGGCGTTTCTGTTTTCATGAAGCCTGCCGGATACACCGGGGTCGCGGAATATGGCAAGGAACCCGGCAGCAACGGTTTGGCTCTGGACAGGCAGGGACGTCTGGTCTTGTGCGAACATGGAGATCGCCGCATTTCTGTTCTCACGCAGAATGGAGGCAAGATGACGCTGGCGGATCGCTGGGAAGGCAAACGGTTCAACAGTCCCAATGACCTGGCGATCCGGGATAACGGTGACATTTTCTTCACCGACCCTATCTATGGTTTGCCCCGTCAGGCCGAAGACCCGCGGCGCGAAATTGATTTCTGTGGAGTCTACCGACTGCAACCAGATGGCACTGTGACCGCGGAATTCAAGGAAATTGCGAGACCGAACGGCATTGGATTTTCTCCCGATCAGAAAACTCTGTATGTCGCCAATAGTGATGGGCGTGATCCTGTCTGGCGTGCGTTTCCGGTGCAGGAAGACGGAAGTCTGGGTTCGCCGAGAGTTTTTTTTGATAGTTCGAAGTCGGAACAGATCTCAGCAGGTGGCGGTGACGGATTAAAGGTGGACCAGTTGGGGAATGTCTTCGCGACGGGGCCGGGTGGCGTCCTGATCATTTCTCCGACCGGTCAGCTGCTGGGGCGAATTGTCACGGGAGAACGTATCGCGAACGTCGGCTGGGGAAATGACGGAAGTACTTTGTATCTGACATCGGACATGTATCTTTGCCGAATTCAGACCCGGACGAAGGGAACGGGTTTCTGAAATCGTCGTCGTCAACTGGTCAACACGCGAGCCGATGCAATGCTCGGGTGGGCGAATATCAGTTGCCGTTCAGGATTGGCTCTGTTTCAGGAAAGACTGTTTCAGGAAAGACTGGTTCAGGAAAGACTGTTTCAGGAAAGACTGTTTCAGGAAAGACTGGTTCCATGGATGCTTCACGGTTAGAGTCTTGCTGAGGATGCCGATCGTCAACGTTAATCGTTTTTCTGACGGGCTGCTGGTTCCGTTACAGCTTCTGGTATTGTCACAGAGTCGACGTTTCGTGCGTCGATGGCATCGAAACAAAATCATCCCGGAGATGTGCTGTCTTGAATCATCGTGTTGAAACTGCCACTGGACTATTACAGCAGGTGACTCGTCGTTACCTGTTTCAGAATTCCGCGCTGGGGCTTGGAGCGGCAGCTTTGGGCTCGCTGTTAAATGAGTCAGCGTCGGCCGGGGCGGAATCATATTCACGTGACCCGATGGCTGCCCGGCCATCGCATCATACTCCGAAAGCCAGGGCTGTCATTTTTCTGTTTATGGCTGGTGGGCCGAGTCAACTGGACTTGTTCACGCACAAACCTTTGTTGCAGAAACACCATGGAGAGTCGCCACCTGCTGAGTTCATGGAAGGCAAACGATTTGCGTTTCTCAAGGGAACAGAAAAGTTGCTGGGCAGTTCCCAGCGATTTGCGAGATGGGGTGAATGTGGTCAGGAGCTGAGTCACCTGTTGCCTCATCATCGTCAAATTGTGGATGAGGTCTGCTGGATCAACGGCATGAAGACCGATGTCTTCAATCATGGTCCGGCGAAGCTGTTTGTTAACACCGGATCGCCTCAACCAGGTCGACCAGGCATGGGGGCCTGGGTGACATACGGCATCGGAAGCGAATCCAGCGACTTGCCCGGTTTTGTCGTGCTGCAGTCAGGTCCTCGAGGGCCTCGCGCGGGAAGTTCGCTCTGGTCGAGCGGATTTCTGCCGACAACGCACCAGGGCGTACCATTTCGGAGTGGACCGGAGCCGATTCTGAATCTAAAGAGCCCTGAGGGGCAGGGGAGAACGCAGGAACGGCACTTCGTCGATGTCGTGGGCGATTTGAATCGTATGAAGGCAGATGTGGTCGGTGATCCGGAGATTCAGACTCGCATTGCTGCCTATGAGATGGCCTACCGCATGCAGTCCAGCGCGCCGGACCTGATGGACCTGGGACAGGAACCGCAACACATTCTTGACCTGTACGGAGCGACTCCCGGCAAGTCGTCTTATGCAAACAACTGCCTGTTGGCTCGTCGTATGATTCAGCGTGGTGTCCGTTTTGTTCAGCTCTATCACACCAACTGGGATCACCACGGAGGGCCAACGGAAAACCTGGAGAATCATCTTCCCGCTGTTTGCCGGGAAGTGGATCAGGCATCGGCAGCCCTGGTTCAGGATCTGAAGCAGCAAGGTTTGCTGGACGACACCATCGTGGTTTGGGGTGGAGAATTTGGTCGCACCCCGATGGGAGAAATTCGCCAGACGACCGGTCGCGATCACCACATTGATGCTTATACGATGTGGATAGCCGGAGGCGGATTCAAATCGGGGATCATCCATGGTGCGACGGATGAGCTTGGGCTGAGTGTGACTGAGAATGCAGTTCACGTTCATGATCTGCAGGCAACAATTCTGCATCAACTGGGGCTGGATCACGAGCGTCTCACCTACAGGTTTCAGGGCAGGGATTTCCGTCTGACGGATGTTCACGGTCGTGTGGTAGACGACATCATTGCTTAACTCAGCTGTCCGTTGAAAACCGGGACAGGTACGCTGGACGACTGAAAGCCATCATGTTTTCAGGTCTCCTGCTCGAGCCAGTCCCGTTCTTTAACAGGTTGTTAGGAGAGATGCGTGCAGACACGCTGTGGGCTGCGGTGAAGGACCCAAAATTCCGCTCCCGTCTGGCTTACCGTGTGAACGCACGGGGTGTCTGTTCCTTGCGCATGTGGGTCGATCACAAGAGTGTTAACTGGGGTGTGTTAACCTGGGGCAATCCGTTCAGTAACCGGGGATCGAACCAAGACAATATCCTCTGTGCGAATCCTGAAATCCGGGCCCCCGGAATTGGTTCCAACATGTCTGTGCGCTGTTATTCTTAGCAGATGCCCAGCGGAAGGTTCCTGGTCTGATGCTGTGCTTGTTGTAATGCCCGGGCGGGCAAAGCATTGAATTTGCACCATTGACGATCACAACACGTTGCTTCACAGACCGGCTTTGAGTTTTGGGTTTGCTGGAGGGCTATCAGTTGCCAAACTCGTCAATAATCGCTGTCTTCACTTGTGATGTCTGCGGGCGATTCACTTCGTTCAATTCGAACATTTGCAGAATACTCGGGCGGACACCGTCTTTGCAGGAATCGGTTCCGGAGTTCCTTAATGCGTGTCACATTCAGCATCTGGATGGGACACCAATGTCTGTCGAACAGTGTCCGGTCTTGTCCGCAATCAGGACTGGCGAAGAGCATTCCTCAGAACTCACTGTGCGTCGTGGTGGTCAGGAGCCGTTGACTATACTTGCGACGGCTTCTCCCGTGTTTGGGCCCGGTGGCGAAATCAGCGGAGCCACTGCGGTTCTGGTCGATATCACGCAGCGGGAGAAGGATCGCAGTTCACTCGCGCTGTTTCGAACCCTGATTGACAATATTCCCGATTGCATTGAAGTCATCGATCCGGAGACAGGCGGGTTTCTGGATGTCAATGAGTTTTCGTGCAAACTGCATGGCTATACGCGGGAGGAGTTTCTGGGGCTTTGTGTGACGGATATTGATTCGAGTCTGTCGCCATCGTCATGGAATCAGTTTCGGGATGAGTTAAAGAAATCGGGACGAATGGTTTGCCATGCCGAGCATCGCTGCCGGGATGGTTCGGTGTTTCCTGTTGAAGTGAATGCAGCCTTCATTCATCTCGACAGGGATTATTTTCTGGCCGTTGTCCGAGACATGTCAGATCAGCGAGCTGTGCGAAGTTTACTGCGGGAGAGTGAGCAGAAATGGCGGGCGATTGCCACGACGATGCCGCATGCCCTTTACATCTTCGACATTCCGTCGGCAAAGAATGTTTATATGAATCGGGAGGTGTGGTCGGATCTTGGTTACACCGCAGCAGACTTTCCCGAGGGAGGCCGCGATATCCTCAACAAGCTTCTGCATCCGGAAGACCTTGCTCGCGTTCCTGAGTTGCTGTCTCGATGGGACAACGTTTGCGATGGCGAGATTCTTGAGACCGAATATCGAATGCGTCATGCCTCTGGCGAGTGGCATTGGTTTTTGGGGCGAGACACCGTATTCCATCGAGACGACAACGGTCGCGTCGTTCAGGTGATCGGCACAGCTCAGGATGTGACCGAGTGGAAGAGGGCAGAGCAGACACTGCGTGAAAACGAAACACGTCTTCGGCTTTCCATTCAGTCTGCGAATATCGGATCCTGGGAATGGGATATTCAATGCAACGAGGTTCGGTTTTCTCCGGAATGGAAGCAACAGCTTGGTTATCAGGATGATGAACTGGCCGATGACTACATGGAATGGGAAGGAAGACTGCACCCGCAGGATCGCGAACGTGTTCTCAAAGCACTGCAGGACTATTTCATTCACAAGGAGGCGGATTACGCAATCGAATTTCGCCTGCGGCACAGAGACGGTTCCTATCGATGGATCTATACGCGAGGAACGGCGCGATGGGATAAGAATGGCCAGCCCGTACGAATGATGGGATGTCATGTCGACATTACGGAAAGACGCCGGGCGGAAGATACCATCCACCAGTTTGTGGAGGTACTGGCTCATACAACTGGTCAGGAATTCTTTACGGTGCTGGTTCAGAATCTGAGCAAAATCTGTCAGGTGGAGTATGCCTTCGCTGCATCCGTGGATGCCTCCAGTCCGGACGAAATTCAGACAATTGCAGCCGCAAGAAACGGCAATTCCATTGCCAATGTCCGTTACAGGATGCATGGCACACCCTGCGAACATGTTGTGCGCCGTTCCTTATGCTACTTCCCAAGCCATGTTCAGGAACGATTTCCGGAAGACCAGATGCTTGCGAAGCTGGGAGCGGAAAGCTACATGGGCATCCCCTTGTGGGCCAGCGATGGTCAGCCGCTCGGGCTGCTCGTGCTGCTCCATACCGGACCTATGAATGATGCTGAACTAACCCGAGCCACTCTGCAGATTGTCGCCGTTCGGTGCGGTGCAGAACTGGAGCGCAAACGAGCAGAAGAATTACTTCGCAAGAGTGAAGAGCGATTACTGTCCGTCGTGCGAAATACACCCAACGTCGCCATTCAGTGGTATGATTCAGATGGTCAAGTCCGACTCTGGAATGAAGCTTCTGAAACCCTGTATGGCTACCATTCTGCCGAAGTTGTTGGTCGGAGGCTCGCCGAGCTTGACCCACCGCCGAAGGATCCGACGACCCTGGGTCTTGCGTTTGAAGAGCTTCGCAATGCGAACGGTGCCGCAGCTCCGAGTGAGTACAGTTTTCAGCAGCGCGATGGAAGAAAGGGAACCTGTCTATCAAGTATCTTCAGGATTCCGGGCGACGAAGACAACGATCTGTTTGTCTGTATGGACGTGGACATCACGGAAAGAAAACAGGCGGAAGAGGAACGTCGGCACCTGGAAAAACAGCTTCTGCATGCTCAGAAACTTGAAAGCCTTGGTGTCCTTGCCGGAGGGATCGCCCATGATTTCAACAACCTTCTGACTTCAATGATGGGTTATGCCAGTCTGGCGCAGGCTGATGTCGAAGCGGAATCGAGTGTCAGCGACATGTTGCGGGAAATTGAAAAGGCTGCTCAACGCGCAGCCCAGTTGACACAGCAACTGCTTGCGTATGCAGGGAAGGGCCGATTTGTTGTTGAGCCTGTTCGACTGGATGCGGTCGTTGAAGATCTGGCACGATTGCTGGCCACAGTTATCTCACGAAAGGCAGCAGTAACGCTGGATCTTCAGCCAACCGTGATCCATGGTGATGCGTCGCAGATTCAACAGGTTGTTATGAACTTAATTACCAATGCCTCAGATGCACTCGGTGGCGAAAACGGCCGAATTCGTATTCGAACCGGAGTCCGTCATGTTGAATCCGAACAATTGACCTCTCTGGTTTGTCCGGATCCTCTGCCAACCGGAGATTACGCTTTTCTTGAGGTGGAAGATACGGGCACCGGAATGACGGCTGAAACCGTCGCAAGGATCTTCGACCCATTCTTTACGACTAAATTCGCAGGACGTGGTCTGGGACTCGCTGCGGTTCTTGGAATTGTTCGAAGTCATAAAGGTACAATTCACGTCGATTCACGATCCGGAACCGGAACGCGTTTTGAAGTGCTGTTCCCGGCAAGTTCCGTGGCAGTGATGCCCAAAGTGGGTTCAAAACCTGCATCCGGATATGAAAAAGGTCAGGGGGAGATTCTGTTGATTGAAGACGACCCCAACGTGCGACTGTTTACGAAGCACACACTGGAAAAGGCTGGCTTTACTGTTCGTATTGCCGTCGATGGTCGGGAAGGCGTCGATGAATTTCGGCATCACAGAGATCAAATCGTTGTCGTTCTGCTGGACCTGACAATGCCGAAGAAAGATGGGACAGAAGTCCTTCGAGAGATTCGCGAACTGAGTCCGAAAGTGCCTATCCTTGTGATGAGTGGCTTCAGCGAACAGGATGTCCTGTCCCGATGCACGCGACTTGGTGCAACCGGATTTCTTCAGAAACCATTCCTGCCTCGACGATTGCTGACGGAAGTCAACGGAATGCTCGAAACCGCCCACCGAGTGCCTGCTTAGCAGTCCTCATGAGGCGGGCCTGGCTGTCCGTTGAAAGACCGGGACAGGCACGACTGCACGACTGGAAACCATCGTGTTTTAAGGTCTCCTGCTCGAGCTTAAACAAGTTCGGGCAGGGGAGTCGTGTGATCCAGTAAATACTGAGGTCGTCCGGTGAGGTCGGTGAGTTTCGTCGTGTCCGGATTGATTCCCAGATGGCGATAGAGCGCGGCAAGAACTTCTCCGAAGTGTACCGGTCGATCAGCAATCTCAGCCCCAAGTCGATCTGTGGCGCCGATGACCTGTCCTGTTCGAAATCCACCGCCAGCCAGTAGTCCTCCGCCAACTTGTGGCCAGTGATCGCGTCCGGCATCCTTGTTGATTCTGGGTGTTCGGCCAAATTCGCCCCATGCGATGACAGCAACATCATCGGAAAGTCCTCTCTGATGAAGATCTTCGATGAGCGCAGAAAGCCCCTGGTCAAATTGCGGAAGGTGGGTGTTCTTCATTCCATCAAAATTGTTGCTGTGAAAATCCCAACGTCCGAAATTCAGAGTCACAACGCGACAGCCTGCTTCGACAAGACGCCGCGCCATCAGAAAGTGTTCCAGATTGCGCGGTGCTCCATCTCCGAATCGATTCTCGTCTCCCTTGCCGTATCGTTCTCGAACAGAATCCGGTTCTTTCGAAATATCCAGGGCTTCCGCCAGCGCGCTGCTTGTGAGAATGTTGAATGCCTGCTGGCTGATAGCATCCATGCCGTCCAGAGTTCCGCTTGCATCGATATCTCGACGAAGCTGGTCGATCCCCGTCAACAGAGCACGACGGTTGCTAAGTCGATCGGCAGAGATGCCATGCAGCTTCATGTCTTCTGCTGCAGGACCGGACGGTCGAAACGCAGAATGAGCCACACCGAGAAATCCCGGATGTCCTGGCGAGCCGTATGGTGGGTGTCCTGCATCCGGGGCGAGTCCAACGAATGGGGGAACCGCCTGATTAACCGGTCCAAGGACTCGAGAGGTGACCGAACCCATGGAAGGCCATCCGCCGGGCGGCTGATTGCGCGTTGTTCGACCGGTGTAGCAGATAAATGAATCGTGAGCACCATCCGGAGAACCGTACACGCTTCGCAGCGGAACACATTTGTCCATGATGGCAGCCAATCGAGGCATGTGTTCGCAAATCTCGATGCCATCGACGCTGGTTGGAATGGGTCGAAACTCTCCGCGAATCTCGGAAGGAGCAGACATTTTCAGGTCGTACATATCCTGATGCCCGGGTGCTCCGCACATGTAGATCATGATGACGGATTTATGGCGCCGCACTCCGGCGGCCTGATCTGCTCTCAGAACGTCGGCAAGAGACAGGCCACCAAGCGTGAGCGTACCGATGCGCAGCACGTCTCGTCGGGTGATTCCGTCGCATAACTTGCTTCCGTGGCCGTAGAGTGAGAACATTGATGTCTCCTGTATGTAAGCCGCCGCAGGCCCTGCTCCGGGGTAAGGCCGGACAGGGCTGGTGTTTGTGGCTGATGGCAAAGGTGGGTTTTGGCTGCCGGGATCGTGGTGGGCTGTCCAATTATCGGTTATGGATGACTGACTTGCTACGCTGTTTCCCTGATTTCCAGGGTAAGGCTGTTGAATTGAGCGGAATCGAACATGTCCTCTCGAAAGCTCCCGTGGTACCGGAAATTAGCCTTCATCTCGATGACATTGACGCTGGTCTGGGGCATCATCGAGCTGATTTCACTTGGTGGGCTGCATTTGTGTCGGGGGGAATTCACATTTGCCGGACTCCGGGAGGAGCAGCGCATTCTGGCGAAAGGGGCTCGCCTCGTTTCGAGTGGCGAAGAAGTCATTCATCCCTATCTGGGCTGGATCAAGAATCCGGATCTGGCTGAGCCGGAGCAGATAAATGGGAGAGAAATTCGCGTCAATGCCCTGGGCTTCCGGGACGATGGAGAGACGATCTATCAGCGAAACCGAAGAGAATTTCTGCTTGGAATCGCCGGCGGGTCTGTTGCGAGCAACATGTCATGGGATGCGGAGGATTTGATTCTGGAACTTCTTTCCGGGCACCCGGCAATTCAGGGACGCTCTATTCGAATCATTCGAATGGCGACGCCCGGGTATAAGCAACCCCAGCAACTCCAGTTGCTCACGTATCTGCTGGCACTGGGAGGCGAATTCGATGCTGTGATTAATCTGGATGGCTTCAACGAAGCGACTCTCGCGGTGCAGGAGAACGCAAAGAATGAAACAGCAATCGCGTATCCACGAGGATGGCATACGCGCACGATTACGATGTTCGATCCGAAGGATTCAAAGGATGCATTTGCCTTGCTGGAGATCAAGGCCACTCGACAACGAATGGCTCAGACGATCCTGCAGCCACCATGGTGCTGGTCTCCGGCCTGCAATCTCTTCTGGTTGTTTCGTGAACAGCAGAACATCGAGCGGTTGACGGACCTGGGGGTCAGGCTCTTTAGCCAGCAGCGAACAGGGTTTGGTAATCATGGCCCACTGGAAACGTTTACCAGTGAAGAAGACATGGCGGACAAGGCTGCTGAACTCTGGTTTCGAAGTTCATTGCAGATGCAACGACTTTGTGCGGCTAATGGCATCATCTACCTGCATGCATTGCAGCCGGATCAGTACGTTCAGGGTTCAAAACCACTCACGGAAGCAGAACTCAGAGAGGCATATGCAGAAGATGCAGGTACGCTTTCTGTTGTGCGGCTCACCTATCCGAGGTTGATGCAGCTGGGCCGGATGCTGACCGAAGAGGGTGTCGCATTTTCTGATCAGACAATGGTCTTTAAAGAAGTGAATGAAACACTCTACATCGATCCGTGGTGTCATGTGAACAAGCGCGGAAGTGAGATTCTTGCGACTTCGGTGCTCAAAGACCTGATGCATTTACTTGAAGTTGAACGCGGCAAGACTTCGGAATGAAGTCCGGGCATTCTGTCTTTCATGATTTTGCGGAACAGGACAGGCGTCTTGCCGGCGCGAAAATAATTTGTGAGTCATGCAGAATCGTGCTCTGTTCGACAGCAAGTTTGGCGGGAGTCGTGCGATGTCCCTGCTGGATCTTCCCCATTAATCTGCACCGGACTGTCGAATCGATGCTTTTCACCCGGAAACAACCAGACGTCTCATCTTCTGATCCGCAGGAAGAACTGCTTGAATTACTTCGACAGGAGCATTCGCATCTGCGCGAAGGTCTCTCCAATATTCAGACGAATCTCGCAGAGTCGGTTTCATTCAATTCGACGAATATCGAGATCTGCCAGCAGATTGAAGCAAACTGCGAACAACTGGCGGACGAGGCCGACGGTATTTGCCAGGAAACAGATAACTTCAGCGACGCCGTATCAAGCATGTGTCGTCTGGTTGAACACACAGATCACCAGCTGGCTGGAATTCGCAAGTTTGTCACGATGATTGAGACCGTTGCGAAACAAACAAATCTGCTGGCACTGAACGCTACGATCGAAGCTGCAAGAGCAGGAGAGGCCGGGAAAGGATTTGCCGTTGTTGCCGGTGAGGTGAAATCACTTTCCAATCAGACACAGGATGCTGTGGCAAGCATTGGGCGTTCGATTGAACAGATTCTGGAGAATTCCAGGTGTGTGGCCGAGCGGATGCGCAATCTGGATGAACGGAGTGGTCAAATCAGGCAAACCGTCTCCGCCTTCAGCGAAAGAATTCATCACACGAACGATCAGAATGTTAAGGCGACGCAGAGGGTGACGGCCGCGAATGATCGCATCTTCATGAGCCTTGCGAAGCTGGATCACATCATCTGGAAGGTCAATACCTATCTGAGTGTTCTGAACAGGCGCCCCGAGTTCACATTCGTGGACTACCACAATTGCCGACTTGGAAAGTGGTATTACGATGGGGATGGTCGCACATCGTTTTCGACGATGCCTTCATTTCGTGGTCTCGAAGTGCCGCATTCACAGGTGCACGAAGCCACACGCCGTATTTTCAATTTGATGGAAAACGATGTGAAGGATTTCGGTCCACTGGAAGCGTCGCTGGAGGCGATGGAAGCAGCCAGCAACGGCGTTTTCGACTGTCTGGACCGCATGCTTTCGGAAAAAACAATGTCTGAATGATGACTGCGATTCAGATTGAGGACTGCGACTCAGAACAATTGTGTGCCTCAGCGTGCAAACTCCACCAGGGTGTGGTCTTCACCATCGAGTTCTTCCTCAATAATTGCCGCGATGCGGTTCCAGTCACCACCCGCAAGGCCGGCTCCGATTTTGGGATACCCGATTCGTTTGCCGCCAAAGTTTTTTCGCACGGTGGCCAAGACTGATCTGAGGGCCTGGTAATTTACCTTTGTGCCGCTTCCTCGCCAATGCAGCTGGATGTAGCCGTTGACAATAATGATTTCGCGGGCGTTCCGTTCGGTTCTGGCATACGAAATGGAGCCAAGCTTTTCTTCGGCCCCTTTCTCGGTTTGACAATCGGCTTCGTAGGCTTCCGGAAAAACGGCTTTCACTGCCTTTGCGATCCCGGCTCCCATTGCACATTGACAATTGCACCCGTGCAGAATGACGTCAAAGGTTCCTTCGACCGCCAATTTTAACAGGTCTCCCCGTATCGTTTTCATCGTCCTGTTCCGACTGATCGAACCGTGGATGACAGGAAATGGAGTTGGATTTGTCCGGATGACTCGTCAGGCACGTCAGACTGGTTGAATCTGTATCGCGCCATCGGTAGCCTCGCCTTCAAAGTAACGGGTGGTATCTGTTCTTCGGTGTAGATGGTCCTTCCGCGGCGGGGCACTCCCCCGAAGAGAAGTGCAGCGAACCGTTTCAAGAGGGAATATAACAAACCGTGTCGAAAATCAGTAATAATCCGCCGGAGTTCGCCACCATCGCAGGAGACGCTGGAATGCCCATTATCGATTGTTTTCATGTTCGCCTGACGGCAATCTTCGTTTCGCTTTTCATGTTTTTCTGCTGTGGCTCCGTTTCAGCGCAAGGCGATCCCGAAACCGTCCTTCAGCAACGCGGATTGCGCAAGAGCAGTGCGGGCTGGATTCTGGAGGAAGAGTCTGAGCTGACAAAGCTGATGTCTCAGTCATCCAGACTCAAACGCCAGGTATCTGATGCCGGGCGTGTCCTGACTCAGGCCGAACGACAGGCACTGGCAAAGAAAACGGCTTTGACCCAAATGAATGTCCAGCATGTCCAGCTGAACGCACAGCTGGCCAACGCGCGGACCGTCGCAGAGAATAATCGCATAGTTGGCTTGCTGAACGCGCTCGGTGGACAAATCAATCTGGCGTCTCAGGACCAGACCGCTGAGAACAATCTGAAAGCCGCCAGGTCGAAAGCCGGAGAAGTTCGAGAATTATATGCGCAGCACATCATTGATATGCGAACCAGGTTTGATGTCGTAAAGGATCGATACACCGTGCTGGCTGCTGATAACGTTGTTCGGCAGGCGATTAATGATTTCAATCAGTCGAGTGACAAAAAACTGGAACTCGGTCCGTCCAGAAGTCTCGCAAGTTTTGAGCGTTCGCTGGTGAAGCTCGAAGAGACGGTTTTATCAGAAGACATTCAGGGACAGCAGGGGCAGGGGAGTCTGCTTTACGTGGCAGCGGTCATTAACGGGAAGGAGCCAATTGACATTGCCGTTGATACCGGAGCAAGTGTTGTTGTGTTGTCATGGGAGCTTGCAGAAAAGCTGGACCTGAAACCCGGCCCAGATGCACAACGCGTTTCGTTTGTGGTTGCGGACGGTCGGCAGATTGAAGGTCGAATGGTCAGTGCAAAAACTGTTCGCGTTGGCAGGTTCACGGTTGAAGATGTCGAGTGTGCTGTGTTTGGCCCGGAAAATACGAACGTCGTGCCGTTGCTCGGCCAGAGTTTTCTGGAGCACTTCATCTACAGGATTGATTCGGGTAAGGGTATCATTTCCATGACTCGTGTCGAAGATGAATCCGCGTCGAAGAGCAAGAGTCGAGGTCGAGAGGAAGACTAGTTGCACAGCATCTTTGCTCTGAAAGAATCCGTTGGTCTGTGGATGGACGTCGACTCGATTCTTATGGTCTCCCGAAGTGTTGGCCGGATGTTTCATCCCATACACGTGCCGAAGTTTTGAATGAACGGCCAGGCAGGCGTGACGCGTTTCAGTGAGGTGTCAGGGCAAAATGATGCGATTGGGAATGATAGGGCTGGATACTTCGCATGTTCCCGCCTTCGCGCGACTGTTAACGGCTTCCGATCGTCCGTCTCCATTGGATCGTGTTCAGCTGGTTGCGGCAGTTGCCGGCGGCAGCCCCGGTTTTCCAATGAGCCGGGATCGTGTGGAGGGCTACACGGCGGAAGTCGCCGCAATGGGAGTCACCATCGTTCCGAACCTGCGCGACCTGCTGGAATGCTGTGATGGCATCATGATTCAAAGCGTCGATGGGCGGCAGCATCTTGAGCAGGCCGCACCCGTGTTCGGTGCCGGAAAACCTGTTTTTATCGACAAGCCTCTGGCTGCCTCACTGACAGACGTCCTGGCGATTGCTGAACTCGGAAAGTCGACAGGCGTGCCGTGGTTTACGGCCTCATCCATGCGGTACTCCCCGGGGTACCCGGAATTGAGGCAGGATTTGTCAATTGGCCAGATTGTTGGCTGCGATACATTCGGACCATCCAGAATGATGCCCGGGCACCCGGATCTTTTCTGGTACGGAGTTCATGGAGTGGATTTGTTGTATTCATTTCTTGGTACGGGCTGTCAGCAGGTTTGGGCGGTGCAGACTCCATTTACTGAATTGGTTATGGGTCGGTGGCAGGATGGTAGAATCGGTACGTTCCGCGGAATTCGTGAGGAAACAGGCTGTTCCGGGTGGGGGGCCGCGGTGTTTGGAACAACCGGTAATCGCCATGTGACAAATTCGTACGATTATTCCGCACTGGTGAATCAGATTGTTCATTTCTTCCTGTCTGGCCGATCTCCCGTTTCAGACGCCGAAATGGTTGAGGTCTTTGCTTTTCTTAGTGCTGCAGAAGCAAGTCGAAACTGCGACGGCAAGCCGGTAAATCTTTCGCAGGTGATTGACGGTGCCAGGCAAGGGGGCTAAACAGTCCCCTTCAGCCGTGCGTTTTCGTTGCCGAACGGTTTGTCAGCGATTTTCCGGCTTGTCAGCGCTGTCCCTGTTGCCCATCATTGCGGCGTTTTGAAAACACAGAAATCATCATCTGAAATTTTTGACATATGATTTGCGTAAGTCTCGGACGCACTCGACATTCTTCGGTGCGCAGCGAACATGAGCACCTGGCAGAACTTGGCGCTGAACTGGTTGAACTTCGACTGGACTTCATGCGACGGAAGCCGGATGTCGGGCTACTGCTGAAAAGACCGCCCCACACCCGTCGTTGTTACGATTCGACGGCGTGAAGATCGCGGACGCTGGTTTGGTACAGAAGAACAAAGACTGGCGATTCTTCGGGAAGCCATTATCGCAGGAGCTGAGTACGTCGACCTGGAAGACGACGTTGCCGCTGAGATTCCTCGATTCGGATCCACGAAACGTATCGTGAGTCATCACAACTTCGACGAAACACCGATGGAGTTGTTTGATATTCACAAACGCATGGCGAAGTGCGATCCGGACGTGATCAAAATTGTCACGATGGCGAATTCGCCTTCCGACAACGTTCGTATGCTGGAACTTGTTCAGTCTGCGACGATCCCGACAGTGGGATTTTGTATGGGTGAATTTGGCACCATCAGCCGTATTCTGTGCGGGCGTTTTGGTTCTCCGTTCACCTATGCTGCATTTAGTCGCGAACGTGAAATGGCGCCAGGGCAACTGACCTTCGCAGAAACACGCAATCTTTATCGCTTCAATAAAATCACCAAAGATACTCAGATCTTCGGCGTCATTGGTGACCCTATCGCCCACAGCAAGAGCCCGTTGATCCATAATGCGGCTTTCAGAAAGCTGCGTCTGGATGCCGTCTACCTGCCGTTGCGCGTTCCTGCAGATCAGTTGCTGATGACACTGGAAGAGTATCGTCGCCTCGGATTATGTGGTTACAGTGTCACTATTCCGCACAAGGAAGCAGTGCTGGAGTTCTGCGACAGTCTGGATGAACAGACCGACGAAATTGGCGCGGCGAATACTTTGTATCTGGAAGGTGACGAATGGGTTGCCACGAATACAGATGCCGATGCAGCCCTGCAGGCGATCAGGATGGGCTTGCAGCGGTCTCCCGCCAAAACCACGGATCTGGCCGGGCGCAGGGTGATGATCCTTGGAGCAGGCGGCGTTGCTCGCGCGATTGCTCACGTGCTGGTGCGCGAAGGCGCTGCTGTGACGATTACAAACCGTTCGAGAGAGCGAGGAAAGCAGCTGTCGGTTGAGCTTCAGTGCCAGTTTGTGTCCTGGGAAAATCGTGGTGTTGAAGCGTGCGAGATCCTGGTGAATTGCACATCGGTCGGCATGTACCCAAAGATGAATGAAACACCGTACCAGGCAAACTGGCTTCATGAATCGATGCTGGTTTTTGACACCGTTTACACTCCTGAAAAGACCCTGCTTCTGAAGCAATCCATGGAACGTGGCTGCACGATCGTCAGCGGTATTGAGATGTTCATTCGGCAGGCTGCCATGCAGTTTGAGTTATTCTCGGATGAGACGGCTCCTACGGAGTTCATGGGAGAAACTCTGCGTCGAATCATGTCTGCAGCACGCGTGGCCTCTTCCGTGGTATCGAGTTCAGAATCAGAAACGGATGATGAGGACGATGAGGAAACGTCGGATCAGGATGACACATGATTATCACCCTGATTGGATATCGAGGCTGTGGCAAATCGAGTGTCGCCCCATTGCTGGCTGATGCGCTGCAATGCGAATGGGTCGATAGCGACGCTGTCATCGAAGAACGTGCGGGCTGTTCCATCCGGCAGATCTTTGAATCGGAGGGTGAAACGGGATTTCGCCTGCGCGAAACAGAGACACTGCAGGCTTTGACAGCGGCCGATCGTGCATCAACCAGTGGCTGCTTTGTCATTGCGGCAGGAGGCGGCGCGATTCTGGCAGAACGAAATCGTGAGTTGATGAAGAATGCCGGACCGGTAGTCTGGCTGGACGCGCCGGATGCCACACTCGCTGCGCGAATTGCCGGTGACATCAATACCGCCAGTCGTCGCCCGAGTCTCACCGGACAATCGGTGACAGACGAAGTGACTGCGGTCATGTCGGTTCGACGTCCGATTTATCTGCAGACAGCAACCATCACTGTGGATGCAGATGCGAATTCACCCGATGAAGTTTGTCGCCTGATTCTGTCAAAGCTGAATCGCGGCAACGGGGCGCAGGAGGTACGGTCGTGAATTTGTTCGATCTGCCTCGCCCGTTTGTCTACGGATGTATTTTTGTTCTGGGTTGCTGCTTCGGTAGCTTTCTGAACGTCTGTATTCACCGGTTTCCTTCCAGGTACAAGCTCTGGGACCAGCTAAAGGCGCTGAACAGTTCTCGTTCCGGCTGTCCGAAATGCGGGGCTGCAATTCAATGGCGCGACAATATTCCACTGCTCGGCTGGCTGATGCTTGCGGGAAAGTGCCGCAATTGTCGTCGCCCGATTTCGTTTCGCTATCCCTTTGTGGAATTGCTGACCGGGTTATTGTTCGTGTTGATGTACTGGATTGAAATGCCACCCGATCGATATGTTTCGATCCAGCAGGCCGGCCTCTACACGGTACTGGGACCGCAGAACATCACGGATCATCTTTCTCCGGACGTCTGGCTGCATCTGCGCTACTCGCTGCACATGATGATGATTTGCTGTCTGATTGTGGCCACCTTCATCGACTTCGAACTCAGAATCATCCCGGAAGCGTGTACAGATCCCTGGATTGTCGTGGCCATCCTTGCATCGACGGCTGTGGGTCAGTGCTTTATTGTTCCGTTGTGGTTTCAGGACCTGAGCGTAGCCAATATTCTGCGGGAAGAACTTCCATCCGTCTTAAAACCATTGATGTTTTACTGGGACGCCGTGGAGTTCGCGCAACGCCATCCGCACCTTCATGGTTTTTTGACCAGCCTGGCGGGATTCTGCATGGGTTATGGCGTTGTCTGGTTTGTCCGGACCGCTGGTAGTCGGGTCCTTCGCCAGGAAGCGATGGGTGAAGGCGATGTGTGGTTGATGGCAATGATCGGCAGTGTGATTGGCTGGCAACCCGTGCTGATCGCGTTTTTCATCGCACCGTTGCTGGCGATTGCTTCAGCATTGATAACATGGCTGGTGCGTGGCGATCGCTATTCGCCGTATGGTCCATGGTTAAGTATGGCAACTGTGCTGGTGCTTGTTGGCTGGCCCACGGTCTGGCCGGCTGCAAAACGCATCTTCGATATGGGCCCTGCTTTGGTCCCCATTGCTGTCTTTATGATGTCGGCACTGGTCGTCAGTCTGCAGTTGACTCAGCTGATCAAACGGATTCTTGGTTTTCCCTTGTATTATGACGAAGAGGAACCCACGCCTGAGTGGTCTTCTGCAGATCATCTGACCTACTACAACGCGGAACGACCGGACGAACAGACCGGACAATGGCAAGTGTCGCAATGGCCCGGCTGTCGAGCGGGACGTGGTTTATCGCAATCTTACAGATGGCGTCACGACAGCCGATGACGGTCCGATGGCACTTCAGGTGAATGAGCCAATGGCATCTGACTGCCGGATTGACTGCGATCGCCGGCATTCGGCAGATTCTGCCTGTTCGTAGCGGCATGGGTCCGCATCTCTTCTCGCTCCTCCGGAATTCAATCGCGGCAAGCCTGATAAACTTTATTGAATTTGCAGCCTGTGACGATTCTGATTCCGGACCACCGCGCTTTTGATGCGTGATGATTGCGGCACGCGCACTGGCAGTCACAGGTGGTACAGGCATCTAGTGATTGTGAGGACTCGCCATGCTTTCGTTTTTCAACCGTCGCTCTCGTGCTCAGCAGCAGAATATTCGGGTCATGACGGCAGATCTGCCGCTCGAAAAACGATTGCTGCTTGCCGGGAATGCGCTGGTAAACGTCAGCGGTGGAAACGTCTCGATCAGCGGAGATGCGGACAATAACGCCATCGAACTCACCACGATCGGCGGCAACGTTGTCGTACGTGGACTGCAGGGAACGACCATCAACGGCAACGCTGGTTCGCTTATAGTCGCAGAGAACACGGACACGCTGAACGGCCGACTGGTTGTGCGACTCGGTGAAGGGAACGATTCATTTCTGCTGAGTCGCAGCGTCATCGTCAACGGCAGTGCTGTGATTGATGCCGGTAATGGAAATGATGATATTGGATCAACCGGTAGCACGATTCGGGGTTCTCTGGAAGTGCATGGTCGGCAGGGCGACAACCAGATTAGTTTCAGCGACTCAACTGTTGACGGGCGTCTATGGATCAAGACAAAACGTGGTTCTGATATCGTGAGTCTGAAGAATGTGACTGTGAATGGCCGGCTGAAAATCAAGACTGGCGCGGGGGAGGATGGCGTATCGCTCGATAACGTGACAGTGTCCGATAAGACATCGATTCACACAAAGAACGGTGCGGATGACGTACTGATACAGAATTCAACTTTCAACGCTCACGTCAAGATTCGGACTCGACAGAATGACGACAACGTCGTTCTGGAGGGCAACACTTTCCGTTCGACAATACATATCAATACGGGCCGGAACATTGACAATGTTGTGGCTCGCGGGACGAATACGTTTGACGGAGCCTTCTCTGTTAACAGTGGGGACGGTCACACAAATGGTTCAGTGGGAGATGCCGTTGAGATTGCATCGACCAACGTGTTCAATTCCAGTCGCAGTATCAGAAAGGCCGAGGGAGCCACGGCGCCTCCCACTGTCATCAGTACTCGGATCGACGATACAACAAACGGACTAGTTGGGCTGGCTGCTGCTGCCGACAAAGCGATCTCGGATTTGCTGGTGACGTCTGTGTCGGATTTGACACTGGATCTGTCTGCCAACACGACGGTGGCATCCACTGGTGACGTACTGATAACCCGCGATGAGAATTTTGTGATCGCTGGCACCACCACAGCATTGTCGACGGTGACACTGGATACAGACGGCAATGGGCAATTCGACAACGGAACGGTGACCGCCGACGAAAATGGCAATTTTTCCACAACCGTCACCCTGACTCGGCGAGATCTGAACACCACAGATACTGTCGAGAATGACCAGATGAGTGGATTTCAGCAGATCAATATCCAGTCGCTGGATGAAGCCGGCGGGCTGCAGACGGCCACGGTCAAAGTCGACTTCGTCAAGAACACTGTCGTTCAGTTTGTATCAAACATCGGAACGTATGAAGTGGAAATGTTTGACGACCTGACACCAAATACAGTCGCAAACTTTCTGGGGTACACTGACAGATACGACGGAGTGATCATTCATCGATCGGTCACGGATTTTGTGATTCAGGGCGGTGGATTCACTGTCAACAACGGTGTCGTTGACGCCGTACAGACGGATGCCCCGATCACGAACGAGTTCAATTCTTCCGCTTCAAATATTCGCGGAACTCTTTCGATGGCACAGCTGGGTGGGGACATCAACAGCGGGACCAGCCAATGGTTTGTCAATACCGTCAACAATGATGGTTCAGGCGTCAATAATCTCGACTCTGTGCCGCATACGGTCTTTGGGCGAGTCATTGGTGAAGGGATGTCGGTCGTCGACAGTATTGCAGCATTGTCGAAGGCAGACCTGTCCAGTGTGACCGGTGTTTCTGCGCTCAATGAAACGCCACTTCAGTCAACCTTCACTCCACTCACACGTACGATCACGGGGACGGTTTCAACAACTGGCGGCAGTACTGTTGTGACGGGTGTTGGAACCCGGTTTACTGAGGAACTGGTGTCGGCACTTGGGAACACGGGAGGTTCTCGTTCTCGCATCTCGATCGATGGAACTATCTACAACGTCGCCTCCATTTCAAGCGACACCGAACTCACCCTGTCCAGCTCGGCGATTACATCATCGACCAACGTTAATGCTTTGACCGATGACCTTGTCGACGACGCATTCGTTCGGTTCTCTTCCATTGCTGAAATTCTGAATCAGGTTTAGCTTTCCGTTGAAGAATCGGGACGGCACGCTGGACTGCCCAATACCGTCGTGTTTTCAGGTCTCCTTCTCAAGTCGATCCCGTGTTTCAACAGGCTGTCAGGTTCGTTCGCGCGGAACTGCTCCCGCGTGTTGTCTTGCGGTGGAATGTCCGCGAATTTGCAGTCGTTGCTCGCGGATTTCCCCGCGTTCCACCGTCGCCCTTCAAGTATCAGACGCACTGCCAGCAGCGAACGTCGGTGTTGACAGACGCCGGAGAAGCGTCAAACGTTCGCTCGAAGAATTCACGCGATGCGATGGCCGATTGGGTTCTCTACTGGAAAGAAGTCTTCTGCCGGGCTTTAATACGGTGAGTCAACGCTCGATTGACCACTTGTGATCGAGCTTTGATCTCCCCGCTAAGAATCCCGCCTGAGAATCCACCCATGTGTCGAATTGCTTCTGCATGCCTGATCGCCACAGCCTTGTTTGCATGTGCAGAGAAAAATTTCGTCGTCGCTGAAGGTCCTGACTTTCAGCAGGACGTTCAGCCGATCCTTGCCGAACACTGCACAGCTTGCCACGGTGTCGATCCGGAAACACGAGAGGGGGGATTGCGTCTGGATTTGCGTGAGTCTGCGTACAGGGGAGGCGAATCGGGCCTGGCGGCGATCGTGCCGGGTGATGTGGATGCCAGTGAACTCTGGAAACGCATTACGTCAACGGATGGCGATCTGATGATGCCCCCGCCATCGCATAACAAGCCGCTTAGCCGACAGCAGATTGAGACGATTCGTCAGTGGATTGGTGAAGGAGCCCAGTATCAGGGGCACTGGGCCTTTGTTGCGCCACGGCAGGAAGATCTTCCTGGAAACGGCCTGAGCCACCCGATTGATGCCATGGTCGCTCGCAAACTGGCTTCCATAACGCTGGATGGGCAATCTTTGTTGTCGGCACCTGCTTCACTGGCTTCCCCTGCCGAATCACCGCACGTTCTTTGCCGGCGTCTTTATCTGGATGTCATTGGTCTGCCGCCGTCGCCGGAAGAACTGCGCGCGTTTGATCGTGACGGTTTCGAAGCAACCCTTGAAAAACTCCTGGCCAGTCCGCGATTCGGCGAACGATGGGCTCGACCCTGGCTGGACGCTGCTCGCTATTCCGACACGAATGGTTACGAAAAAGATCTGCGGCGAGAGCAATGGGCCTGGCGAGACTGGGTGATTGGCGCGATGAATGCTGATATGCCATACGATCAGTTTATCGTCGAACAGATTGCCGGTGATCTTCTGCCCAATGCTTCGCAGAATCAGATAATTGCGACGGGTTTTCTGCGGAACAGCATGATCAACGAAGAGGGTGCAATCATTCCCGAACAGTTTCGTATGGTCGAAATGTTCGATCGGATCGACTGCATTGGAAAGGGGGTTCTGGGCCTTTCGACTCAGTGTGCCCAGTGTCATTCACACAAATTCGATCCCATAACGATGGACGAATATTACGGGATGTTTGCCTTTCTGAATGATTCGTATGAAGCGCAGTCGTGGGTTTATACGGATGCGCAACAGAACAAACGCGTCGAAGTCCTTCAGGGAATTCAACAACTGGAAGATCAGATTCGTCGGGAACAACCATCGTGGGATCAGGAGATGGCTGCATGGGCCGCGCAGCTGGCGGGTTCACAGCCGGAATGGCATGCGATCGTTTTCGACGACATGAATAGTGTCAGCGGTCTCAATCATCCGACCCAGGAACCTGATCGATCGCTTCTGATGAAGGGACACAATAGCGGGGATGTCTACATGATTGGCGAACCGTCCGTGCAGGGAGTGACAGGCTTGCGACTGGAACTGCTGAATCATGGAGATCTGCCGTTTCGAGGTCCTGGCCGTAGCAGCCTTGGGACGTGGGGAATTCGGGAAGTAGAGGTTTGGCTGCAGCAACCGGGAAGCGACAGCTGGGAAAAACAAAAGCTTATCAACCCGACGGCCGATTTTTCTGAGCCCGAACAAAAACACAACGAGGGAAAAGATGCCAGCGGTCCGGTGAGTTTCCTGATTGACGGGGCGGACAACACCTGGTGGAAAGCCGATCGTGGTATTGGAAGACGCAATGCCCCTTCCGTCGCTGTGATGCAGTTTGAATCACCATTGGACGCACCTGCCGGGACCAGGATGAAAATTGCCATGCGCATGACGGATATGCCGGGCTGCTGTCGCTTTTCGCTGACAACAAAGGCCTCTCCCTCCGCGTCGAACGTGGATTTTGACGCTGTGATGGCAGCAGCTGTCCCAGCGAATAAACGCTCACACAACCAGCAGACGGCTCTGTTTGCCGCATGGCGAAAGTCCATCCCGCAACTTCAGTCTATCAACGAACAGATCACTGCTTTGTGGGATCAATATCCGCAGGCTTCGACATCCGTGCTGCATGTGGCAGAACGCGAACCTGAGTATCATCGGCCGACTTATATTCTGAAACGCGGTAACTGGGACCAGCCTGAACACGCCGTAGCCCCGCACGTGCCAGCCGCGTTTCATCCTTTGCCGGAATCTGACGAACCACCCCGTTTGCAGTTTGCCCGATGGCTTGTGGATCCTCAGTCACCGCTTGCAGCACGTGTCGCGGTGAATCGTGTCTGGCAGAATATCTTTGGTTCAGGGCTTGTCGAAACGTCGGAAGACTTTGGGACGCGAGCACCTGTCCCGGAGTATCGTGATATTCTGGACTGGCTTGCCGTCGACTTTATGGAGCACAACTGGAGTACGAAGCATCTGATTCGTCGGATCACCGGCAGCCAGACATACCAGCAGACTTCCAGAGTAACGGCTCGGTTGCTGGAGGCGGATCCTCAGAATCGGCTGCTAACGCGTGGTTCACGATTCCGGGCTGACGCAGAAATTATTCGCGATTCGGCCATGGCCCTGGCCGGGCTGATACATCACAAAATCGGAGGGCCGGGCGTGATTCCACCAGTGCCGCAGAATGTTCTGGATTATAACTATGTTTATCCCGACTACTGGAAGCCTGCAGAAGCGCCGGAACGTTACCGACGAACGGTTTACGGGTTCCGTAAACGTTCGATGCCTGATCCTGCAATGTCGACTCTGGATGCACCGAATGCGGACTTTGCCTGCGCTCGCCGTATTCGTTCCAACACGCCGCTGGCCGCGTTAACCGAGTTGAATGAACCGATCTTTGTCGAATGCGCGCAGGCTCTTGCGTTGCGAATTCTTCGCGAAGGCGGCCCTGAGGATGTGGCTCGAATTGACTATGCCTACCAGCTTTGCATGGCCCGCAGTCCAACCGCAGCAGAACGTGATGTTCTCATGGATCATCTGGCTGCTCAGCGACAACGCATTGCAGACGGTTGGCTGAATGCACGGGAAGTGGCAACAGGTAAGGCTCATCTGCTTCCACAGCTTCCCGAAAACTGCACACCGCAGGATGCCGCTGCCTGGACGCTGACGTCGCGCGTGCTGCTGAATCTCGATGAAACCATGAGCCGGAATTAGTGTCTGTTGATGGGAAAATCTGCACGTCTGTGCTTTCCGGAACAGGCAGTGAGATGTGTTCTGAATTCTTCATTCGTATGGTTGTGGGTCCCGCCCACTTCAGGAAGTCGTGCTGTTATGAACCTTAATCAGTCACTTCGGGATGCACAGGCTGGTCTGCTTCGTCGCCGCTGGTTTCTCCAAGACTGTGGAATCGGGCTGGCGGGTGCGGCGGCATCGTCCCTGCTTCAGTCGGAACTGAAAGCTGACAACGCTCCTGATGTGGCGACAAAGGTTTCTCCTCTGGCGCCAAAGAATCCACACTTTGAACCGCGTGCGAAGCGCGTGATCTACATGTTCCACGCGGGCGCGCCCAGCCAGCTTGAACTGTTTGATCCAAAGCCGGAACTGCAGAATCGGAACGGGCAGTTGCCCCCGTCGGAATTACTCGAAGGCTATCGAGCTGCTTTTATCGATCCGAATTCAGGGCTACTCGGTGGGAAGTTCAAATTCGAGAAGCGGGGGCAGTGCGGGATGGAGCTGAGCGAAGTGCTGCCCCACACGGCGGAAATTGCAGACGATATCTGCCTGATCCGATCGATGCAGACGGAAGCGGTCAATCATGCGCCAGCGCAGATCATGATGAATACGGGTTCGCAGCAGTTCGGTCGCCCGAGTTTCGGATCATGGACACTTTATGGTCTTGGAAGTGCATCTTCTGACCTGCCAGGGTTTGTTGTCTTGACCAGCGCCAAGGGGACCAGTGGCGGAGCCAGCAATTACGGTGCAGGATTTTTGCCGACCATGTACGGGGGTGTTCCATTTCGCAGTTCCGGCGATCCGGTGCTCTATCTTTCCAACCCGGCTGGTATCGATACCGAAGCTCAGCGAACTTCTCTTGATGCCATTAGTCAGCTGAACGAACTTTCTCTGAAATCACTGGGTGACCCGGCAACGGCAGCACGCATTCAGAGTTATGAAATGGCATATCGTCTGCAAACCAGCGTTCCGGAGTTGATGGATCTTGGCAGTGAACCGGCTCATATTCTGGAAATGTACGGAATTAAGGACCCAAAAGAGGCGAACTACGCTCGCAATTGCCTGCTGGCGAGGCGCCTGATTGAACGCGGAGTTCGATTTGTGCAGTTGTTCCACGAGGCGTGGGATCAGCATGGCAATCTGACCAATGGTGTCAAACAGAATGCCGCTGATACCGACAAGGCCAGCGCTGCACTTGTGAAGGATCTCAAACAGCGAGGATTGCTGAATGAGACGCTGGTTGTCTGGGGAGGAGAGTTCGGTCGAACTCCAATGGTGCAGGGCGGCAATGATGGTCGTGATCATCACAATCGAAGCTACAGCGTTTGGCTGGCAGGTGGTGGTGTGAAGTCCGGGTATGTCCATGGCCAGACAGATGAACTGGGGTTCAATGTCACTCAGGATGCGGTTCATGTCCATGACCTGAACGCCACAATGTTACATCTGCTGGGACTTGATCACCTGCGCCTGACCTACCGATTTCAGGGGCGTGACTATCGCCTGACGGATGTGCACGGGAATCTGGTAGACAAAATCCTGGCAAAGCTGTCCATTGAAAAACCGGGACCGGCGCGCAGGACGACTGGAAACCATCGTTTTCAGGTCTCCTGCTCGAGCCAGTCCCGTTTTTCAACAGGCTGATGTGTCCCCGGAGCGAGGCTCATCGGGGACCGGAATCTGACGTCCAGTCTGATGTCGACCGCGACCCGTCTCAGGGAACTCCAGACAGGCTGCCCTGTGCGCGGACGTGCTGGCCCGACTTGACCTTGAAACATCAGCTCCTCCGAATGGAATTCGGCGGAGTCGGTAATTTCTTCTGAGGTTCCTTCGTTTGTAACTCTTTTCCTGGATAGAGGTTGCGGCGATTTCATTTTTTTGCCCCCCAGGAAAACACGAATTTCCTGTAACAGGTCTGCATGCCAGGCAAATGAGAGGTGTCGAGCGAAACGATGCTCAAATCGAAAACAAAGAAAACACCTTCATAAAGGGACTCAGTGATGAAAAATCTTATCCTTGTTGCACTCGTACTTGCTTCTGCCACAACTGCTTTTGGCCAGGATTACAGTAACGTTCGTTCGGGCATGTTGTTGGGGATCTATTCTCAACCCTGCAATGGCGGACTGAAGATCACATCGATTATTGAGGGGTATTCTGCAGAAGGTCGCCTGTTTCCCGGCGACGTGCTTAAGCGAGTGACTCCGGACGGCAACATGATCTACACGTTGCGTTCACTCTACGAGATGGAAAATGCCAAGATGGCGATCGGGCCGAATCGGCAGGCGGCGGTTGAGTTCTATCGCCCTGGCGTTGGCCTCATGTACGGTTGGGTTGAATTCACACCCATCGCAGGGCCTGCCGCTGTGACCTCTTCCGGAGGCAGCACAAAGCAGTACAAAGCTCAGTTCAAGCTGGAATCAGAAAAGCCGGGTGCACGGGCAATGTTCAAGTCGAATTCCAACTCTTCGAACGGGGGCATCAAGTTGCCGGTTCCACCAAAATTCAAGCAGGGCGGAGTCAGCGGTGGGGCAAAAGGTTTGTTCGGAAGGTGATGCATTCGCGGAGAACAAGACGGTCGGCTGACATCATAAAAAAGGGAATCGAGTTTCGCTCGATTCCCTTTTTTGCATTGAAGTCGGCTGAATGATCAGCTGGCGGTTTGCCAGTGTCTCAGAGCTTTCTCCAGGGCTTCATCGATCGGGCTCAGCGGAAGTCCTGCCGAGACAGCTTTCGAACTGTCGAGAACGCAGTTTGATCGCGGGGCAACTGCGGCCTTCTGCATGAAATCAGATTCGGAGTTGAAGAACTGGAACGATTTGTCGGTCAAGCCATGCCTTTGGATACGGTTGACCACTTCCTGAGTTGTGATGCTGCCCGGATTGGTAAGGTTGTAGACACCAAACGGGATCCTCATCATCCAGCTTTCGACACAGCAGTCGGCGAATTCATTCAGGTGGGAAAGACTGTTCTCTGCGTTCAACAGGCGATCATATCGGATCAGTTTCGAAATGTAATTGCGTGGAGAATCTACCTGATTGAACGGGATGCGTAGTCTCCAGATGTAGCAGTTCTCTGTTCCATTCAGTATCTCTTCTCCCAGGGCTTTGCAGCCGGAATAGAAACTGCAGTTGTTCTGCCGGAACGTGAAGTTTGCAGGGTCGTTCTCTGTGAATCCGGTGCCATCGGGCCTCCGTCCGGTAAAGATGCACCCGGAACTGACGTGGCCCCAGGGGATGTTTTCGCGATCACAAGCCGCACGAATGACGCCGGGCAGCACGGCATTTCCTTCGAGGCATGGCGTCTTATTGACTTCACAGGCATCAACATTCGGACGACCTGTATAACCCGCAGCATTGATCAGAAATTCAGGGCGGAGGTCGCGTAAACAGGCGGTCAGGGCACCTTCATCCGTGTAGTCCAGCAATCTTCTCGAAATCACCTCGACCGCAAGACCGCGCTTCATCAGACTCTTTTGAATTGCTGTTCCAACAAAGCCAGTGCCTCCTAACAATACAATCATCTGCTTGGCTCGTCTTTTCCGAATAGAATGACACGATTCGCTCCGAATGGTGCCGAAGTATGCGTCATCAACTCAACCGCGGCAACTGTTGATTTCAAGGGCCGTAAATCAGACTGCGCGAAACGTTTGATGGAAACAGGAATTCAAGACCATGCCGATCCTTTCGAAGGAGCCGGAAGTTTTTCCAGATGATCTGCTGGATGGCAAATTTCAGCTGGATCCGGATCAAAACTGGTTCGCAATGTACACCCTGGCGCGCCGCGAGAAGGAATTGGTGCGCCAGTTGCGCCAAAAGAAGGTCTCACACTACCTGCCTTTAGCTCCGTCCCGGAAACGGTCCCCATCCGGCAGAATTCGAACCAGTTTTCTGCCGCTGTTTACGGGTTACGTTTTCGTTCGCGGCACGGACGCTGACCGATACGAAGCTGTTTGCACAGGTTGCATCTCTCGTTGTCTTGACGTGACTGAGCCTGAGCAATTGTTTGAGGATCTGCGGCGAATTCGGATTCTCAGCCGGGAAGGCGAAGATCTGCGTCCGGAACCCAAGCCTGTCGTCGGGCGTCAGGCTGTCCTGAAGACAGGTGCCATGGCAGGTGCCAGAGGTATCGTAACAAAAGTCAATGATCAGCACCGGCTGACGGTTGTCGTGCGATTCATGCAGCAGGGCGCTTCGGTGCTGATTGATGAAGCAGATGTCGAGCTGCTGGATTGATGCTTCGCTCAGGCTGAATCTGAGCGCCTTTGCAACCGACGGAATAGTCATGACTGCAGCACGCGTTACAGCTGGCAGGAAGTCTCGCCGGATTTTTCGCTGAATGCGCAATCAGACAGAATGCGCAATCAGACAGAGGAGGCTCCTGCTCCGGGGGCAGAGGACCTTCTTGATGGCGTTGACCGATCTTGATGGCGTTGACCGATGGGTCGTATTGAGAGTGTTTCCTGCCACGGCTGCGGATTCGATATAGCTTCCAGTGCCGGCCCTCAATCGTTTGAGACATGCGCAGTCCGTTTTGGCTTTGTCTCCGAAGCAGCTGGCAGCTGGCAGCTGGCGACGGGCAGAAAACATGCCCACGAGTAGTCTCTTGTAACGCGATCCGGAGACGGTTGCAGATGCGGGTTTTCCATCAGAATCCGTACATAATTGCCATAATGTGACTAACAGCAACGGGTGTTAACCCGATTGACCGGCCGCTGCCGGGGAATTTCTGCCTGCCGAGAAGATCAGCGCCGATGAACGGGATTGCGCTTCAGGCAATAGTATCGTAATCCTCACCAGCAAGATGACCCGGAGAATCAAACATCATGCGGTTCGCCAGCACCGTCGATCGGGTTTTCACTCTGAGCGGTCCCTTCAGGGTGTCAGAGTCATGAAATGGAGTTCACTGCTGTGGCACGTTCTTTTGCCCATGGACAGATTGTTGGGGCCGCTGAAGGCTCCCCGCGGGTACCCAGAGATCATCCGGCGTTTTGTTTTGTTATGCAATGTGTTCGTCTCATCGGTTCTTTCGACTTCTGTCATTGCACAGGAGGTCGGTCGATCGATGATTCCGGTACCTGGTTGTCCGGGCAGAGGCTTGCTGTTCGACAGCATCGAAGGGCTCGAATACTCCAGCACACGTCAGATGAATTGTTGTCGCAGCAATGATTCAGCTTTGGCAGCCGAAGGAACGTGCGGTGAAGGCTCGGACTGGCCTGCAACTTTGTTTCCTGAAGAATGGCACAATCCGGGGCCGATCCAGGCGGAGTGCATCTATACCGGGGAGATCTTCTCGAATACTCGTGGCGGTTTAAATGTGAATGATGCCACACGATATCGTGGCAATCTGGACATCGTTCTGACTGGCCACAGTGAACAGCTTGGACTTTGGGAACATGGTCATTTCTTTGTCTATGGCAGTTCTCTTCACGGCCGAACGCTTGCGGGAACTGATACTGGTGATTACCAGTTTTACAGCAACATCGATGGTTCTCCGCGCCCCGACAACGTGTTTCAGATTACGGAGTACTGGTATGAGCACGAGTTTCTGGACGGGGCAGTTGCCGTGAAATTAGGCAAGCAGGATGCAAACGCAGATTTTGCCTACGTGGAGCTAGGTGGCAGTTTCATCAATACTTCACTGGGGCTGATACCGACGGTTCCGTTGCCCACCTGGCCCAATCCGGGTTTCGGACTCGCTCTGTTTGCCAGTCCCGGTGATCTCGTGCAGTTTAAGTTCGGGCTCTATGATGGTTCACCCAGCGTGGGGTATCAGAGTGGTGGTCGATGGGCATTAAGCACCATCGGAGATAACGGTGCGTTTGCGATCGCGGAGCTGCTCCTGACTCCCCGGTTCGGCGTTGATGAAGAACTTCCGGCTTCTATCCGTACCGGTGTCTGGTTTCACACGGGGAGATTTGAGAACACAAACACGGGTCAGTTTGAATCAGGGAACCATGGGATCTACATCGGTTACGATCAGATGCTCTGGAGCGAAGGAGCGGATGCGCAGGGGTTCGGTGGATTCGCCCAATTTGGTTATGCCCCTGCCGAATTGAATTCGGTAAGGCAACACTGGGGAGGGGGGTTGGTTTATCGAGGTTTGTTTTCGGGGCGGGATGATGATGAGCTCGGTCTGGGATTTTCCTCTGTCCGCTTCAGCGACTCATCCTTACGGTCAGAAACGGCCGTCGAACTCTTCTACCAGGCCACCCTCACTCCGTTCGCTGTGATTCAGCCGGATATCCAGTACATCGCCTCGCCCTCCGGAAATATCAGAGATGCGTTGGTGGTGGGGCTGCGAACAGAAATCGTCCTGTAGTTCGGTGGATCCGGACGGCAGGGTTTTCGTCCAGATGCCGCCATGCAACCGAACAGACTGTTGCTCAGATACTGTCTGACTGCCAGCACATTTTGCAGTTCTGCCCGTCACGACGGGTTCTTTTCGTGACTCTGGGTACACGCCTTTTCAGAATTGAGGAGAGTCGACCGGGCTCCGGTCACCAAGTCCTCAGCCGACGACAGAAAGGCGGTGTTAGCCGTGTCCTTTTTACGAAGAATGTTTGTCCCGGGATGTTTGATTGCCGTCGCGTTGGGTGCGGCCGTCGCTTCGTCCCAGGTGCAGCCGAAAGTTATGGATGGCAGCACCATTGCGGCTCGATATCAACTCAGGTCCCGATCTGCGAATTTCTTTCGTCGTTCCACCGGGCGTTCATCGATGTCTTCCAGTCGATCCGGTCTGTTGAGTCTGTTTCGCCGATAGGTGCCGGTGCATTCCTGCATTTCCCCGAAGTGTCCGTGATCGGTGTGTCTCGTGGAACCCGGTGAGCGTACCGTTCTTGTTTGCTGCGAATTCACAGCATCTTTTGCTTTGGCTATTCAGCCAGCATCTCTACTGCATTCCAGTAGCCGAATTCGTAAGACCAGTCATTGGCTTTATTGAGCAGTTCGATGCGTACGGTTTGCCCTCGATACTCCGAGAGATCAATTTCGATATCCTTCCACCGGTTCATTGCTGACGGAGATCGTATGATGGACGCGAGTTTGTCTGTGCCGTTGATTCGAACGACCAGTTGCCAGTCACCCCGATGATCGGCTGCGATGGAGACTCGCAGGACGGGTTTCCTGCTGTCAGGGACAGTCATAGAACCGTGGAGTCTGCAGGGTTCATTGCGAGAAACCGGGTGCGTTCTGAGTGCTGGTCGGCCGTTGTAATTGGATAAGACCGCGACGCCATCGACACCGGATTTTTCAGTGGCGAAGCCTGGCAGAATATCCGCAACCAGCGCGGTGAATTCCGGCGGGTTGTTCGAGCTTTGTTCTTCAATTCTCGCTCCCGGCAGAGGCCTGGCATTCGGGTCATCCGGCGGTCCGGTTAAGGTGAGGTAAGCAAAAAGATCGATCAGTTCTTCGGGTTTAAGTTGTTTCTCTAATCCCTCCGGCATCAATGAAAGTTCACTACGAACGACTTCGTCGATGTCGCTGCGAGCGATGACTTCCATTTTGTCTCCCTGAACCTTCAGCGTAACTCGCTGGGGGCTGTCTTCAATCGGAAGTCCGGTGACGACACGTCCTTCGTTTGTCACAACGGTCAGCGCCTGATACGACGAACCAATCACGAGACTGGGGTCGAACACATTTGATAAAAGCTGTTCAAAAGAGGCTCGGCCATTGCGGGTTATATCTGGCCCAACGTCGGCGCCTTCGCCGTATATTTTGTGACACTGAGCGCAAACTTTCCTGAAGACTGCCTGACCGGCAACAGGATTCCCAGCTGAGGTTCGGAGCGTATTTCTCATTTGGCTTATCAATCTGGCCCGTGCCGGATCACGCTGAGATCGTACGATGCCCCAGTGCCGATTGATCAGGTCCGTTAAACGCTCCTCTTTCAGGCTCAGCATCTTTCTGGCCTGGTTGGCGTTGATGGTGGACGCAACGACTTTCCCGTCCGCAACGGCCGTCATCAGTGCGATGGCCGCGTCGGTGCGATCTGTAAGTGCTTCGATGACAGCGGGCTGAACGTCTTCCGGCAGAGTATTCAGTTGCTCCAGAAGAACTGTGACCGCATCGAACGTTGGTATCCGACCGATTGCCTGAGCTGTTCGACGCAGTCCGTAACTGTGTCCGCCTGACGACAGCATGGAAGCGGCAATAGGCAGGGCTGATCGATCTCCTGCGGTAATCAGGGCATTCAGCAAGCGAATCTGCGGACCATCAACCGAATGTCCATCCAGTAATGCTGCAGCCCGGGATTTGGCTTCGGAGATTCCTGCTGATGTTGCCAGTTCGAGTGAGCTGACTGTCAATGGGTCCGCAAGTGGAGTACCAAAATGCCGCGTTAAGCCGCCGGAGAGCGTTTGTCGGACAGTATCGAGTGAATCTCCTGAGAGCTCTCCACTCCGAATTCTCTGCGTCAGTATCTGGAGAGCGCGATCCGCAGATTCCGCAGCCGACGACGTTGTGAGCAGAAGAGAGACGAGCTGTGTGATTGCTGCTGTGTCTGGTTTTTCCGCCGCGAGCAGACGGTCCGCGACTCGCGGGAGGATTTCGATGACTGCCGCCGGTTTGTCGCTTTCCAGTGAGGCGATCGAAGTGGTGAATTCCTCTGTTTGCGATTCCAGCAGCGGATGCAGATTCTGCCAGACAATGCGCGGCACCAGCGGGTCTTTGCCCGCCTGGGCCAGCACGTCAACAAGAGTTGACACTGTTGGCACGTGTTCAATCTTTCCTGCGGCGATTGCCACCTGCAGGCGCACACGCGGATGCTGGTCATAACGCAGGGCAGCAACAAGCTGTGCCACTTCGGGGTCATTGATTCGCTGATTCCCGGCGGCTCGAATTCCCCATGCGCGAACATCGGCGTTCTGGCATGCCAGCAAAGATTTCAGGAATTCTCTGGAAAGCGGCCTGGCTCCCAGTCGAGCCCACAAGGCATGCATGCGAGTCTTGAACGGTCTGGCATCGTCCAGCACCAGCTGTTCCAGCAATGTATTTGCCTCTGGCTGGTCACGTTCGGATAGCAGTCGTTGAGCAATTTCACGAAAGTGCACATTGGCCTGGTGAAGTCTTTCGATGAGCCTGGCGTTTGATTCTTTGCGGAGATCAAATGCACCAGCTCGAGGTGTGTCCCGAAAGCGGATGCGATATAAACGTCCCTTCAGGCGGTCGATGCCATCCGGATCGCGACGAGCATCCTGATAGCAGTGATAGCGATCGTACCAGTCCAGGACCCACAGGCAGCCATCAGGCCCGGTCTTTTGCACGACAGGCATGAACCAGGCGTCGTGAGCTGAAAGAAAGTCTTCAGCCGGAGATGCCTGATATGTGGAATCTCGCTCGTGCAGGATGTCCACGTTGATGCAGTTTCCGTGGATATTTCCCATCATCAGCCGATCACGATATTCCTTTGGATAGGCGTCACTATCGAAGTATGTGATCCCGCAGTAAGCAGCCTTCTGGTGCTTGTGACTAACAATCGATTCGGCCTTCCATGTGAATGGCGGATACGGTCCTCCCTGACGATGGTAGTAGCCGGTTTCTGTCAGATGCCACAAATGATCGATCACACAAGCACTCAGGAACGGATCGCCGACCGGATTCCACGCAATGCCCCAGGGATTGCTGGTGCCTTCTGCAAACAAATTGAATTCATGCGTTCTGGGGTTGATGCGGAATAAAGCACAGGTGAAATCAAACGTCTGTCCGGTGACGGGATCCTGCACAACACTGCGATTGAAGACCCCGTTCAAACCGTAAAGCCAACCATCCGGCCCCCAGGTCAGAGAATTTGGCAGCTCGTGCGTATCGAATCGGCCGAAGCCAGTGACCACCACAGTTTTCCTGTCCGCTTTGTCGTCCCCATCAGTATCTTCGAGGAAAAGGATGTCGGGCGAGTTCGCAACCCAAACACCGCCATATCCCACGGCAATGCCGGAGGGTATGTTCAGCCCTTCGGCAAATGTCGTGAACTTGTCCATGCGTCCATCGTGGTCCGTGTCTTCCAGAATGCGAATCCGGTCTCGCCCTTCGCCCGCAGACATTCGTGGATATTCCAGTGATTCGGTTACCCAGACACGGCCCCGTTCATCGAATGTCATGGCAACGGGATTCACCAATTCGGGTTCACTGGCAATCAGTTCGACGGTAAAGCCATCCGGGACGGTCATTCTGGCAATGGCTTCTTCCGGAGAAAGAGCAGGGCCGGGCGGCTTGTCCTGAGCGTGCGGAATTCGTTCCTGACCGATGGAAAGACCGGTACCTGTGATGGCTGCGAAAACCGCGAACACAAAGCCGGAAATGAGCTTCTTCAGGAGCTTGCTTGACCGCATTGATGGAGTACTCCGGGAATTTCTGGATCAAATTGTGGTGGTGTATGGTGGCAGGATGCTGTCCATGCTGCAATGAGCCGTCAGGTCGGCTGCCACTGTTGTGGAGCTCACCTCCGGCATCGATGGCGATTTCAGCACGCAGCCGATCCGTGAGCACTCGACGATTGACCGGAGTTCAGGTTGAGTCACTGGCTTGCGGTTACAGAACGCTCTTGACACGGCGGCATGGAACAGAGGAAGGGGCACGATTGAATGAGCTCGTCGTCCGGAATTCACGCCTGAAGAATTACAGATCTACAGGAACACTGCAGTTCCGGATGTCTCATTTGACCTGCGACCGACATGCCAATTCTTGTCGCGAAATCCGGGCCTCCGCTTCCGTGCAAGATGCATAATACCGGATTCGAATCTGCTTTCGCATATCCTGCAGCAACGCTGGCATACCTCCGACGATCTCGTCGGGCATTATGCAAATCGGTTTAAGTTAAACTTGGGGAGTCAAAGGAATCCCTTTCAGGGCTTCCATGCCGACAGTCGGCGCATGTAGAATCGCATCTGGACCATCAGGTTCTCGCAGCCTGGTAGTGGTCCTCAATCAACAATCGAATGCACCGGAATTGGGCTTGGTGTTGAAATCTGCAAATCATCTCGCCGAGCCCAATTCGGTGATATCCCGCATTTACCTAATCCGATGGCTTCTCAAATTGCGTACAAGGACCTGGAGGTTCTGACAAACAATATGCAGTTTTCGAGGTTGATCGACTTCGTAATTCAGGTGGGTCGCGCGACTACGACTGGTTCCGTCGAGGATCGCTACGTCGATCGCATGAGTCAATTGCAGGAATCGGAGTTTTGGCCTGGACGAGGTATTCAGATCGAAGATGACTTCCCAGACATCGAAGAGCAAAAATTTTGGGCAAGAGTATTCCTTGATACAGCCCGTGAAGTTTTCGATCGCCGAATCGGAAATCATGAGCATTCGTTCTGGCAGGCACAGTGCATTTATCAAGCGTACGGGGCAGGGCAACTCTTTGTGCACGCTGTTCGCGATACGGACCGACGATGGTTACCTGATTGCCGAGACTACCGTGAGTTCGATCTCGTGATGAACAAACCCTCCACATAGAGCGGCGAGCAGGGTGTTCAACTTGAGCAATTCCTGAAATCAAAGGTTCATGGCTCGGGTTACCTTGGTCGACTAAGAAGCCGTTTTGTATTCACGGGTGAGTTTCACATTCTGTTGGTCGATTGGAAGTTCCTCTCATTGAGCCAGAGTTGAGGCGGGACTGGCCTCCGTGGACCCGAACCATACAAGGTGGCTTCACTCGGTTCTTCGCGGCGTCCGGCCTGGTAACACTGTTGTTGTTTCTGCTGCGAGGTCTTACTCTATCCATGCGTGGAAGAAGACGCTGATGCACCTGTCGATTCCTGTCAGCATTGCAAGGCTTTGTCACTGGAACAGCGACGGCTATATTGGCTTTCGCTACAGATTTTGAAGATCGGCTGGCCGAACTTCAGCAGTGATCGTTCGGCTCGTACGTTGGGAATCGGCACATGGACGGTCGGAAGGTGATTCATCGTTGTGAATCTCGCCAGTTCGAGGGTTTCATCTCGATCAGTCCAGCGTTTGATCTTCGACCATCGATTTGCCGTCCAGGTTTGCGATGAAGTCGGGCTGGTCGAGTTCGCCGCACGGATCGGTCAGGCAGCCGACCCACGCCCAGAATATGGAGATAAGGATGTCAGTTTTTTTGTATTTGATGAGCTATACAAATTCGATGCCATCCTCTGGTCGGTGGTGAAGTGGCAGGGCCGTCGCGGGCAGTGCGGTTGGTGTCGGTCTCTTCGCACATGCTGGCAAACGTCTTAAACTGGCCCGGGGCCCATGCGAAAATCCTTTTGGCCGTTTTGTGTTCATCCTGAATAATAGCAGCATATGCTGCCCGTTTGCGGGGTAATGCCCCGTCCGATCAGACTGCGAGTAAACCTGCCTGCCTTATCGGCGCAAGGCTTTCATGATTTTTTTGCTGGGGAATGCATTGACTGACCGCACCATTGCAATCGGTGACATCCACGGCTGCGCGTCCGCTCTGAACTCTGTACTGGAAGCGATCTGTCCGACGCAATGTGACACGATCATTCAACTTGGCGATGCGATCGATCGAGGAACTCACTCTCGGGCGGTGATCGATTCGCTGCTCTCGCTTTCAAAGCAATGTGCCTTCGTTTTCGTTCGAGGCAATCACGAAGAGTTGCTGTTGGATGCACTCGATGATACCGACAAACTGGCTCGCTGGTTGCGAAACGGCGGCACTGACACGCTTCGTGCATACGGATGCGATCGACCAGAGAATATTCCGGCCGATCATCTGGAGTTCCTTCGTGGCTCCGTCCAGTATTTTGAATCCGAACGTCATATCTTCGTTCACGCCGGATATATCGACGATCAGCCAATGGCCGGGCAACCGGGTCTGGCACTTCGCTGGCGAGTCACCAACGAAAACAGTCGACCACATTGTTCCGGGAAAACAGTAATTACCGGCCACACGGCTCAGAAATCGGGAGAGATTCTGGATCTTGGTCATGTGAAATGCATCGACACCAACTGCGTTCACGGTGGCTGGCTGACTGCGATCAACGCAGACAATGGCGAAATGTGGCAGAGCGATCAATATGGTAAGCTTCGTTCACGCTGAACAATAAATTGCCAGTTGGCGAATGCGGAAAGAACGGGGCTGCTGCGGCTGGTTCGGTATCTGCTTGGCAGGATGATTGAACCTGCGGTCGGTGTGTGATCTGTTTGCTATGACTTCCGGAGCTCCGACGGCATTGGAGTGGAACGCCTTTCAGGGCTTCCTGTCCGAGGCTCCATGTGCGTAAAATCCGGCGTGTTCGATGTTCGCTCGTCGTACGGTTGCGGGGCGATCGAACATTTCACAAGCAGGTCAGCCGGAGTCGTTGTTCACCCGCTCCCACAAAAAATCGGAAAGCGTGCGTCTGGAGGTACTGATGCCGATCACAATGAACGACCTGACTATCAGCCCAAAGGGCATTGATATGGATTCGCTTCTATCGGATTGGACATGGGTAATGCCTGAGCCACTGCGTCCGGTTCTGCTCACCGCGATGGGCGATGCGTTTGCACAAGGCGAGTCTGGTGCTGTCTACTTTGTGGACACTGTCGGAGGCGATATTCGGGTCGTTGCTGACGACGGGGCCTCATTTCAGTCGTTGCTTCGGAACAGTCAGTTCGTTTCAGACCACATGTTTCCATCACGAATTGGGCAGTTTCGTAATGCCGGGATGAAGCTGGGGCCGGGACAAGTCTACAGTCACAAACAATTACTCGTCCTGGGTGGAGATGACGACATCGAGAATGTCGAAGTCGCCGACGTCAGCGTTCACATCAGTATTCACGGCCAGGTGCACCGACAGGTTAAAGATCTGCCGGACGGCGCGCAGATCTCCGAAATCAGGATCTTGTAACCTTTACGTGGAACGGGCCGAGTGCATGAACGAGTTGCCCTGGATTCGATGCCCCGGCTGTGACGCCATCGTTGCCCCGACGCGGCCTGTTTGTCCAGGTTGTGGGCGATGTCTCAACTGCGGCAAGATACGGGCGACGGAGGTTAACCAGTGTCTCGATTGTGACTTGCCCTACTGTGACTGTTGCGGTCGTTGCCCGAAATGCCTTCAGTTGCGATACGAGGACATTGGCTCTTGTGACTGCGGACACCCCGGAAACGATGAGAAACTCGAACGACTTATTCGGTATAGTGCTGTGGTGGGCGCGGAACGTTCCCGAGCGCCGATTGGCTGCGTCGTCGCGATCGTTGTTGTGTTGGGCATCCTGACTGTTAGCGTTGTCTGGGTACTGCGATAGCCGCTCTGCCCAGCGACGTCGCGTCGCGCTGCAACCCATCCAGTGAGTTGAAGGAAATCCTTCAATAGTAGACATTGTCACGTCACCATCGGAGGCATCTGAGTCATCAGTTCTAACAAGAACATCCAGATTCTCTGCTCAACTGTTCGTTGAAAAATCAGGACAGGCACACGCGGGATGGCTGTCAACCGTTGTTTTTTGGTGTCTCCTGCTTGAGCCAGTCGCATTTTTCAACAGGCTGCCATGGCCGTGTCGAATGTGTTCAGTCAGCGGGTTGACGAGTTTTGAGCTTCAACAATCAACTGAAACACCGGTTACGAACCGCAGTTCAGCGGTCTTGCCTGCAAGTGACGAACGCCAATGATGTCGCCAGACTCGAATCAATCAACAGACTCATCCGGGATTGGGATTCTCGGGGCGGCCGCCATTGGAGTGGGCGGCATGGTTGGTGGAGGAATATTTGCTGTCCTGGGAACTGCTGTTGGTCTGGCGGGGGGAGGCACGCCGATTGCTTTTGGGCTGGCTGGCCTGATCGCGCTCCTGACTTCGTACTCCTATGCGAAGTTGTCCGTCCGGTATCCTGCTTCAGGTGGCACGCTTGTGTTTCTCGATCAGGCATTCGGCGTCAATGTGCTGACCGGCACGCTTAATGTGTCCTTGTGGTTAAGCTACCTGGTCACAATAGCGCTGTATGCGTCGGCATTTGGTTCATACGCGATGACATTTTTTCCGAATGCCACTTCTGTATGGAAGCACGCCTTCGTCAGTGCCGCCATCATCCTTCCGGCTTTGATTAATCTTCTGAATTCTGCCATTGTCAGTAAGTCGGAAACCGTTGTGGTAGTGGTGAAACTGATCCTGCTGGCCATTGTCATCGTTGCGGGTGCACCGCACGTTCAGCTCGACAGGCTTCAGGTGTCCACGTGGTCTGACCCACTTTCAATGTTTGTGGCCGGAATGGTGATTTTCGTGGCTTACGAAGGGTTCGAACTGATTGCAAATGCGGCTGCAGACGTTCGCCAACCAGCGTACACTCTACCGCGAGCATATTTTGGCTGTGTGACTTTTGTTGTACTGTTGTACGTGCTGGTTGCTGTCGTGACAGTGGGGTCTGTGAGTGAGTCGACAATCTCAAATGCGAAAGACTACGCGCTGGCGGCAGCAGCCAGGCCTGCGTTGGGGCATGCGGGATTTGTACTGGTGGCGGTGTCGGCACTGCTCGCGACTTTTTCTGCCATCAATGCAACCATTTATGGTAATGCCAGGCTTGGCTTTGCTATTGCCCGGGACGGTGAGTTACCGGAGATGCTTGAACGCAAAGTGTGGAGTCGCCCGCTGGCCGGAGTACTGTTGACGACGGGGCTGTCATTGCTGCTTGCAAACGGTGTTGACCTTCAGGCAATTGCCATCATGGGCAGCGCTGGCTTCTTGTTGATTTTTGCTGCCGTGAATGCAGCTGCATTTCGTCTGGCCACTGAAGTCAGTGGCAACCGTTTCATTCCCGCATTGGCGACCCTGTCATGCTTTGCCGCACTCGTTGCGTTACTCAGCAATACTTACCAAACTGATCCGACGGCCCTTTGGGTCTTTGTCGCGATGATGGTTGGTTCGCTGCTGTTCGAACTGATCTACCCTCGCATCGTACGTCGGACAAAACGACAGCTTGTACCTGCACCATCCGCTTCGAATTAGAGTGACAAAGCCATGACCGAAAGCTCAGCCAGAAAGTTCTATGATCGCATCAGTCACGCGTATGATTTGATCGCCGATGGTGGAGAGCATGTTGCCCGCGAGAAAGGACTTGACCTTCTGGATGTCAGAAAAGGCGAATCCGTTTTGGAGATCGGTTTTGGCACCGGCCATTCACTGATTGCTCTGGCTGATTTGGTCGGCGATGAAGGGCATGTGACTGGAATTGATATCTCCACAGGAATGCGTGACGTGGCAGCACAGCGGGTGGCCGACGCAAAGCTTGAACATCGGGTCGATCTGAACGTCGCAACCGTACCTCCGATTCCTCCAAACCTCGGGCCGTTCGATGTGATTTCCATGAGCTTCACGCTTGAACTGTTTGCCCTGGAAACCATCCCACATGTGTTGGCTGAATGTCGGCGTGTGTTACGGCCAGGTGGTCGGCTTGGCGTCGTGAGCATGGCGACGGTCGAGCCCGGGAAAAGTGAAAGCATTCTGGAACGGACGTATATCTGGATGCACAACCATTTCCCGCATATCGTCGATTGCCAGCCGATTCCTCTGGAGTCTTACCTGCAGGATGCGGGTTTCACGATCACGAAGGGTGAGCGAATTGATTTGTTCACGATGCCGGTCGCGATCGCTGTGGCAACTTAGTTCTGAACGAACGGCCTGTCCCGAAAGGAGTCTGTGGTTTCTGGTGACCAATGTCGCGTTCTGAGGGCCATGGTGCTTTGTACGGGACCGAAACGGCAGCGTGTGAAATTGTCTTTGGAGAATGGACGAAGTATCGAGGCATCCACAATTCCTGCGTACGCCTTCACTTTACTTACAGGGGCCTGGCCGTGGCTTTTTCATGTTGCTGCAAATGGATCTTTTTACGAGCGACAAAATTCTTCCGTATCGCGACTGTTGGAGTTCTGCTGCACAGTTCTTTGAACGGTGGTGAGACGGAACTGCAATTCGTGAGGCTGCTTGGCGGAGCCGGGCCGGAGGATACCGCGCGGGCGGTTGCTGTGGACCAAAGCGGATGCATCTACGTTGCCGGAGGAACTCGATCGCAGGACTTCCCGACGACATCCGGTGTGATCCAGGAACGGTTTGCCAGCGGCGGAACATCGCTTGGGGCAAATGGCGAGATGGATGCGTTTATCACGAAGTTGTCGCCGACAGGGACTGTTCTCTGGTCAACATTCCTGGGTGGGCCAAACTATGATCGAATCTATTCGATTCGTATTGGCAACGACCAGAGTATCTACGTTGCAGGCCGCGCTGGTGAAGGATTTCCGACGACACCTGGCACGCTTCAGCCGAGGTTTGCCGGAGACAACCAGCTTGTGAATCGAGGATATGGAAAGCAGGATGGTTTTGTGGCCAAGTTGTCGCCGGATGGGGCTCAACTGCAGTGGTCTACTTACTTCGGGACTCCAGGTCCATCCATCATTCGCGACATGGTCCTGGATCGCAATGGCGACGTTTATGTGACGATGATCGAACTTAAGACGTCCTCCCCCTACATCACCGACAACGCGATTGTCAGCAAGCCCATTGATGGACGGGAAAGTCTTGTGGCGAAGATTTCCGGAGATGGTCAACGAGTGCTTTGGTGTACTTATCTGGCGGGTAATGGTGTCGATCTCGCAACTTCTCTGGCCGTCGACAGCAACAATCGTTTGATTGTTGCCGGTTCCACTCAGTCGAGTGATTTTCCGGTCACTGCAGGCGCGTTTCAGACAACGCTTAAGGGATCGATGGACGGCTTTGTGACAGCCTTTTCTTCGGACGGGGAGCTTGAGTACTCCACTTATATCGGCGGTTCCGACATTGATGGAGGCACCAGTAAACATGCGGTGGCGGTCGATCAGGAGAACCGCGCCTGGATCATTGGTTTCACTCAATCCACCGACTTTCCAGTGACGCCCGGAGCATTTCAAACGTCCAATCATGGAGCTCTGACGGGTGCCTGGCGAATGACGGCTGATCGTTTCGTCGCCATTGTTTCAGCCGACGGAAGTCGAGTCGAAGCGGCGACTTATCTCGGCGGTGGTGCTCGCGACGGGGGAGAGGGAATCGTGATCGATCGACAGGGGAACGGTTGGCTGACAGGCTTTACATTTTCATCTGACTTCCCCACAACACCGGATGCGATTCAGTCCGAATATCGAGGTGCACCAAAGCTTCGCAATCCATACAGTGGCGGTGGCGACGCAACTATTACGGCTTTTACGGACAGGCTTGGACCCCCTGTCTATTCAACGCTGATGGGCGGAACCGGGGAAGACATGCTGCGAGCCTGTGCGGCAGGTCCCGACGGTGGCATCATTTGCGTCGGCACCACGCGATCGAACGACTGGACGCCTGGTTTACGTTCAAGCGATCGACGAATCGGGCCCGATGAAATCGTCGTTGTTTCCGTTCGACGTGAATGATGCTGTCTGCTGGTGATTCGCTGTTCGTTCGGGATTCGTCGGGACCACGTGCTGGCAACCCGCAAATCATCGGTCCTGCCACCGGCTACAACACAACAGGTGTGCAGTTCCCATCTGTTGCGATTCCTGATTCAGGATGGTGGATTCGCCGCGGCTGATGATGAGCTCGTCGGAGGATCACCGGGGCATCGCCGCGGATATCTGTCAATCGGGCACGTTGATGGATTCTTTGATGTGTTTTAGATGGGCGACAATTGTGAAAGTCATAATGACCAGCAGCGACCATGACGTCCATTTTCCGACGTGTACGGCCGCCCAGCCGCCCAACTGATTGGGATACAACCAGATGCTGAAGAAGGTGCTGATGTTTTCGGCAAGCCAGACAAAGAATCCGATCAGCACGAATGACAGTAGCAACGGCATCTTGCGGTCGCGATCAAGGGGGCGGAAAATGCAGGTGGCCCGCGCGTAGAGTCCCATAGCGAAGAAGGCGATCTGCCAACGATAGTCAGGAATGAAATGGTGAGTGAAGAAATTCAGATAGATCAGCGCTGCGACGGCGGTGGCCATCCAGTAAGGGGGGTGATGGCGAATTCGAATGTCGAACAGCCTCCAGGCCTGAATGAGGTAGCTGCCGACACCTGCGTACATGAACCCCGAAAACAGGGGCACTCCCATGAATTTGAAGTAACCAGCGTCAGGGTAGCTCCATGAACGGATGGGGCTCGACGTCTTAAAGACCTCGAGGCCAAGACCGATCAAGTGGAAAAGTGTGATTGCCTTCACCTCATCCCACGTTTCCAGCTTTGCCCGCAGCATCCAGAACTGGATCGACAGAGCGATCAGAAACAGCAGATCGTAACGTGCAATTCCCAGAACTCCCTCTCGTGGAACACCGAAAACCGCAGCAAAGAACAGCACGACGAAAAGGCAGGCTCGCGCTTCCTTGATCCCGAAGAACCAGAATTCGACAAGAAACCGTCGCAGGCCGACCAGGTTTGGACGCACAGTTGCATCCATGAGGCGGCGATCGAGTTCCTGAAGCAGCCGGTTCATGAGAATTTCCTGAGCAGGAATCTTTCGGGGGAGGAGAGTTTGTGTTGTGGAACCGTTTTTGCCGAATTACACTACGCGACTCGAATTCTCCCCGCTGGATCGAATCTTCCAGTCCATAGGGCGGCCGTCGGGATTGACGATCTGTTCAATTCCAATGGGCTAAACGGGGGCAGAGGCCCTTTCTTTTGTGTTTCGAAAAGGTTGTAAGTAGTTCCATGGCAACGATTTCCCGCGCAGATCTGAAGAAGCTTCGCAAACGCCGTGCTCGTCTGAAGAAAAAGAAGATGAGCTGTCAGTTCACCGTTGGAGGTGAAGTTCCACGTCCGGTTTATGTGGATTACAAGGACCTGCGAACGCTTCGGAATTTGATTGATCGAGAAGGTCGCATCGTTCCGCGTCGCCGCACCGGCACAAGTGCACTCTATCAACGGGCTGTGCGAACCGCTGTCCTGCGGGCACGATTTATTGGCCTGCTGCCCTACGTAGCAGAAGAGTAGTCTGGTCGAGGCGGATGGCCCGCAGACGGTTGTAAATGCAGATAAGAAGCCAGGTTCCCTTTGTCGGAGTCTGGCTTTTATTTTGGTTTTGGGCGAAATGCGGTCAGGACTTCCGGATTGGTCTGAAGGGAAGGGCCGCCGATCAGGTCGATGCAATAGGGTATTGCGGGAAAAACAGCGTCCAGGCATTCCGCAATGGCTTTGGGCTGGCCGGGCAGATTGACGATGAGGCTTTTTCCCCGAATTCCTGCCGTTTGTCTGCTGAGGATGGCCGTGGGGACTTTTTCCAGCGAGACCTTCCGCATGAGTTCGCCGAATCCAGGCATAAGTTTTTGACAAACATCCTCGGTTGCTTCAGGAGTTACGTCCCGAATTGCTGGTCCTGTGCCACCTGTCGTAATAATAAGACAGCATTTGTGCTGGTCTGCAAGTTCCTTCAGAGTGAGTGCAACCTTCGTGCGGTCATCTTCGATAATTCGAGAGATCGCGTGGAACGGTGTCGAAAGAACTTTGGAGAGGTAAGCCTGAATGGCTGGACCGCCTCGATCCTCGTAAACACCCTGACTGGCCCGATCCGAGACGGTAACAATGCCAATCGTCGCGGTTAACTGATTGTCGAGTGGGTTCATTGGGTCCTGCCCATGTTTCATTTTCGAAGATTGTTGCAGTCGAATTTGTCGAGGAATAACAGAAATCCACAATCGGTCAAACCGGCGTTAACTTCCCATTCTTCCGCGCGGGTTTATTATGCAGATCTCACTCTCTGGTGCTCGATAAAGAGCCGCACACCCAACGGAGCCGGATCCGCATTTGAAAATGGCAAGAATCCGCTACTTCAGGTGTGCCTTTAAAAAAATAATTCCATGTCATCCCAAATTCCGACATCCGCACCACAGTTTCTGGACTCTTCAGATCAGCCGAATTCGCCTCAGGGCAATTCCGTGGATGGACAGAATCTCAGATCCGGTTCGACCGTTCAGCTGGGGACGCAGAATCTGGACTTTGCAGAGGAGCAGTTCGCGAGTTACCTGCGGGACCGGAATTCTGTTTCGCCCGATTGGCGCGATTATTTCGACGAGCTGAGCGCGGGGCAGGAAGAACTGACGGTTGAGGCACTCCAGGCTCCGTTCCATTTCGAGAGTGTATTTCATCGGACAATTGCTACGGGTACGGGTTCGAAAGCCTCCCCGTCTCCCGCTACGGCTTCGCACACGACGATTCTTCAGGAACGGCTTGACCAGCTGATTCGTAATTACCGGGTTCGAGGCCACATCATCGCACAGATTGATCCCCTGAATCATGTGCGCCCCCGACCGGCCGAACTGGATCCGTCATTCTACGGATTCAGCGACGAACACATGCAGATGGAGTTCTCGACGGAATGGTTTGGTGGTCCGGAATGCCGAACTCTGCGGGAAATGCTGGCGTGGTTACAGACAACGTACTGTCGTTCAATTGGTGCACAGTTCATGCACATCGACAGTTTGCAGGTCAGGGCGTGGCTGCAGGATCGAATGGAACGCACCGCGAATCGCATACGTTTGACGCGCGATGAACAGGTCCGGATCCTGAAGCGGCTCAGCGATGCCGTCATGTTCGAAGAATTTGTCCAGAAGAAGTACGTCGGTGCCAAGAGCTTTTCGCTGGAAGGCGCGGAAAGTCTGATTCCCCTGCTCGACATGGCGATTGAGCGTGCCGGCAGTCAGGGTATCGAACTGATCGTCATGGGTATGGCCCATCGAGGTCGGCTGAATGTTCTGGCAAACATCATGGGAAAGGATCCCAAGAAGATCTTTCGGGAATTCGAAGACTGTGATCCCGAATTGAAGATGGGGCGTGGTGATGTGAAGTATCACCTGGGATACAGTTCCGACTGGAAGACGGCTGAGGGCAGGAATGTCCATCTCACGTTGTGTTTTAATCCCAGCCATCTGGAATTTGTGAATCCGGTGGCACTCGGGCGACTGCGTGCGAAGCAGGATCATGATGGCGACTTTGAACGCCGAAACAGCTGCGTCATTTTGATTCATGGTGACGCTGCATTTGCGGGAGAAGGGGTCGTTCAGGAAACATTAAACCTGAGTGAATTGCCTGGATACCAGACCGGCGGAACAGTCCACATTATCGTGAACAATCAGGTTGGCTTTACGACGTCACCTTCGGAATCGCGTTCGTGCACATACGCAACCGATGTGGCCCGTATGCTGCAGATTCCCATCTTCCACGTGAACGGCGAAGATCCGGAAGCCGTGGCACAGGTGGTTCAGCTGGCGATGGATTTCCGGGCGAAGTTTCATCGCGATGTCATCATCGACATGTACTGTTTCCGCCGTCGTGGACATAACGAAGGGGACGAACCATCCTTCACTCAGCCGACGATGTACCAGGTGATCCGCAGTCGCGAAACTGCATTTGAACGCTATCTGAAGTCCCTGCTGTCGCTTCGTGAATTGACCAGCGAAGAGGCGGACGAGATTGTGGCTCGTCGCGCTCAGTTACTTGAAGACGAACTGGCTGAAGCGCGGAAGACCGAATACCAGTATCTGGAGGATACCGGCGGTGGTGTGTGGAAGGAATTCTTCGGTGGCCCGGTCGGCAAGGCGGATGTTGTCGACACGTCTGTTTCGCTCTCTGAGTTACAGAGAGTCGTCCGGACACTGAATTCGCCTCCTGACGGATTTACCCCGCATCCACGTCTTGTTCGTATGCTCGAACAACGGATTGAAATGGCCGAAGGTGGCAAATCGTTCGACTGGGGAGCTGCAGAAATGGCTGCCCTGGGGACGCTTGTCGGAGAGGGCGTTCGCCTTCGGTTCAGCGGTCAGGACGTGCGCCGAGGCACGTTCAGTCATCGACATGCTGGCTTGTATGACAATAAGGATGGACGTGTCTGGATTGGTTTGCAATCTCTCGCAGAACGACCGGAGTATGTGGAGATTCACAACAGTCCGTTGTCCGAGGCCGGGGTGCTGGGTTTTGAGTACGGCTACAGTCTTGATTCACCGTACGGCCTCGTAATCTGGGAGGCCCAATTCGGGGATTTCGTGAATGTCGCTCAGGTGATTATTGACCAGTTTATCAGCAGTGCGGAGGACAAGTGGCGACGGCTGAGCGGCCTCGTGATGCTGTTGCCACACGGCTTTGAAGGTCAGGGCCCGGAACATTCGAGTGCACGGCTGGAGCGTTTTCTGCAGCAAGCCGCTGAAGATAACATGCAGATCTGCAATCCGACGACCCCGGCCAACTACTTCCATCTGCTGCGACGTCAAACGCTCCGAAAATGGAAGAAACCCCTTATCGTGATGACACCGAAAAGCCTGCTTCGTCACAAGGACGCAGTGTCTCCGGTTTCTGATTTCACGAGTGGCTCCTTTCACGAAGTGCTGGCCGATCCCCTTGCCCCGGATCCGGCGAAAGTCAAACGCGTACTCATCTGTTCGGGAAAAGTGTACTACGATTTGGCTGGCTATCGCGACGAGCAGCAACGCGACGACGTCGCCATCATTCGACTCGAACAGCTGTACCCGTTTCCCGAGACTGCTCTGGACGAGGTTCTGTCGCAGTACTCCGATGATGCTCAAATCGTTTGGGTACAGGAAGAGCCAGCCAATATGGGGGCTTGGGGCTTTCTGCGTTACCGGTTCGGAAACACATTGCTGAATAAGTATTCTTACATTGGGGTGAGTCGTCCCGAGTCTGCCAGTCCGGCAACGGGCTCCGGCACCAGCCACAAGATCGAACAACAGGTCATTTTGAAAGAGGCATTTGCAGTTCAATGAGCAACTCACAACCAGAAGTTGAAATCCGCGTCCCAGCGGTTGGCGAATCGATCTCTGAAGTTTTCATCGGCGAATGGTATGCGCCTGAGGGAACGTTTGTGGAGTTGGATGCAAATGTCGTTGGCCTTGAAACTGACAAAGCCACTTTCGATGTTCCCGCATCAACGGCCGGCGTCGTTTCAAAGATTCTGAAACAGGCGGGCGAAACTGCCAATGTGGGTGATGTCATTGGGTATATTCAGCCATCGGCAGCGCCAGCGGCCGGTAGCGCGCCGTCTACCAGTGCCCCGGCTGCGGGGGCAAGTCCATCGAAACAGTCGAATGCCTCAGGAGGCAAGGACAGTGGACACGTCATGCCAGCAGCCGAACGGCTGATGGCTGAGAACAAAATGGCTGCGGGTTCGGTGCAGGGAACGGGCCCGGGGGGCAGGGTGCTGAAGGAAGACGTTGTTCGCCAGATTCAGTCGGGTGGACCTGCAACTTCCGTCGGTCTTCGTGAGACAAAAACTGTTCCGCTCAGTCCAATTCGACAGACGATTGCCCAGCGCCTCGTCAGTGCACAACAGACTGCAGCCCTGCTGACCACTTTCAACGAAGTGGATATGTCCAGCGTAAAACGACTGCGCGAATCTTACAAAGATCTGTTCGAAAAGAAGTATGGCATTAAGCTTGGTTTCATGTCGTTCTTTGTTCGAGCCGTGGTAAGCGGTCTTCAGGCGTTTCCTCAGATCAATGCTCAGATGGAAGGCAAGCATCTGGTGCACCACAACTACTGTGACATTGGAATTGCCGTAGGTGGTGGAAAGGGACTTGTTGTTCCCGTGTTGCGAAATGCGGAAAACCTGAGCTTTGCGGACATCGAACTGGCAATCGTGGAGTTTGCACGCAAAGCGAAGAATAATCAGTTGTCACTGGATGAACTGGAAGGTGGCACATTCACCATCACAAATGGCGGGGTCTACGGTTCGTTGTTGTCCACGCCGATTGTCAATCCTCCACAAAGTGGTGTGCTGGGGATGCATGGCATCTTCGATCGCCCCGTTGCTGTCAATGGCGAAGTGGTGATCCGGCCAATGATGTACATCGCGTTAACCTATGACCATCGCGTTGTGGATGGTCGGGAAGCCGTTTCATTCCTGAAGCACGTCAAAGACATGATTGAGGATCCGACACGATTGGTTCTGGAAGTCTGATTTGCCGGAGCGATGGTTCACGTTTCAGCATCTGAATGATTAAGATTTCCGCCCGGCATCCCGCAGTGCCGGGCTTTCCTTTTTTTCTGTGTCCCTGGCGATTTCCCCTTCCGCTGCCGGGTATCCTGACCAGTCCTGTTTTCACCCGGTTGCAGACTTAAGGCTCGAGTAATGGCTGAAGAATTTGACCTGATTGTAATTGGTGCCGGTCCCGGGGGATATGTTGCTGCCATCCGAGCATCGCAGCTGAAGATGAAAGTGGCCATTGTCGAACGCGAAGGCCAGCTTGGTGGAACATGTCTGAGAGTCGGTTGTATTCCCAGCAAGGCGCTGCTCGAAACAAGTGAGATGTACGAACGTGCTCAGCAGGAATTCGCAGACCGCGGCCTCAAAGTGAAGAGCGTTGACGTTGATGTCCCCAGGATGATGGAGCACAAACAATCGGTGGTGAATACCCTGGATACTGGTATTCAGGGATTGCTGAAGAAGAACAGGATCGAACGCTTTTCAGGGCACGGACAGTTAAAAGGCAGCGGTGTCGTTGAAATTTCCGGCGAAACACCACAAACCATCACCGGTAAGAACATTTTGATCGCGACAGGCAGTGTTTCGTCATCTTTACCGGGGATTGAGCCGGATGGCGATCGCATTGGTACCAGTACAGAGGCTCTGGCATGGTCTGAAGTTCCGAAGGAACTGGTTGTTATTGGGGCGGGAGTGATTGGCCTTGAACTGGGAACTGTGTGGCGGCGACTCGGGGCAAAGGTCACCGTGCTTGAATACCTGCCACGCATTCTGCCGGGAGTTGATGAACAAATTGCAGCAGAAGCCCGGAAACTTTACGAAAAGCAAGGCATGACGTTTCGGCTGGGCGTAAAGGTTACGGGAGTGACAGCCAAAAAGAAGTCATGCACCATCACAATGGAAGGCGCAGAGCCTGTCACTTGTGACCGTGTATTGGTGGCAGTGGGCCGCAGGCCCTGCACCGACAAACTTGGCCTGGATATTGCTGGTGTCCAGACTGATAAGCGTGGCTTCATACAGGTGAACGCGAACTACCAGACGACTGCCGCTGGCGTCTATGCAATTGGCGACGTTATTGGCGGCGCAATGCTGGCTCACAAAGCGGAAGAGGAGGGCGTTGCGTTCGCCGAAAAGCTGGCCACCGGACATGGCCACATCAACTACGGAAATATTCCGGCGGTTATCTACACTCACCCGGAAATCGCCTCGACCGGAGCAAACGAGGACGCTCTGAAAGCGGCCGGAATCAAATACAAATTAGGTCGATTTAACTTTGCAGCCAATGGCCGCGCCCGGGCAGCCGGTCACACGGATGGCTTTGTCAAGGTTCTGGCGGACGCAGAAACAGATCGTGTCCTTGGAGTTCATATCATTGGTGCTCACGCCGGTGAACTTATCCACGAAGCAGCTGTCGCCATGGAATTCGGAGCCAGCAGCGAAGATATCGCGCGATGCTGCCATGCTCATCCCACACTTTCCGAAGCCGTCAAAGAAGCCGCCATGGCTGTTGATCGTCGGGCTATCCACAGCTAGCTGTCCGTTGAAAAACCGGGACCGCCACGCAGGACGACTGGAAACCGTCGTGTTTTCAGGTCTCCTGCTCGAGCCAGTCCCGTTTTTCAGCAGGCTGCCAGCAAAGTCGCCAGAGGAACTTCTGTGGATGGAAACGGGTCAGGATGTTCTCGTGAGTGCCTTGATCCCTTCCCATTGAAGGGCGAATCCTTTCACGAGTGTCATCCGTCGACAATTTTCCCGATTCGTCGAGTTTGGCCCAAAAAGGACCTGGTTCCCGGCGAAGCACTATCGACGCTTGATTTCTGACTTGGCTTCTCTGAGCGAGTCTCCCATTTTGCCCTGAGTAAACCACCTGCAGGTCCCCAAACCGGTTGCTGCGTGGCCCAAGAGCGGTTGAAGTGCCTGCGAACCGCAGGGCGACAGTGTTTTCGGTCAGTGAATTCGGCTTCCCCTACCACTCGCCCTACTTTCTCATTTTTCCCTGAACTGCCAGTTCATCAAGTGCCGAGATTAGCCTTAGAGTGATTAAAACAGGCAATCTGCGCAATAAAACTGCCGTTGACGGTCTTTAGCGAATAGATACAATCGGGTGAGTTGATGAATGGGACGGTTGAGGGATGTTTGTAGCTCGGAGTGATTTCGGGTAACTGCGTCTTTCCACAACGACGGGAAATCCCGGCGGCCGCATCGGTTGGCGGGACTTTGCGATAACACCATGGTGCTGTGGATGATCCCACGGCATCTTGCAGACGCCAGAGCGTCAAGGATGGCGTCCGGCAAAGAGTCGGACGATGAACAGCTGCCTGTTGCAGCTCATCGCTTTTCCACAGAACGGATTGTGTTGCATGAAAACAGTGTTCACTACCGGCGAAGCTGCCAAGATCTGCAAGGTCAGTCAGCAAACCATCATCCGGTGTTTTGATTCGGGGCAGCTGAAGGGTTTTCGAGTTCCAGGCTCGCGGTTTCGGCGAATTCCGCGTGACGTCCTTTATAAGTTCATGAAGGAAAATGGCATTCCTACGGACGCGCTGGAGAGCGGTCGCCGAAAGGCATTGATTGTTGATGACGATGAGGAACTGGTGGAACTGATCACAGACGCTCTGGAAGCCGATGGTCGTTTCGAAGTTCGAACGGCGAACAACGGTTTCGACGCGGGAATGATGGTCAAAGAGTATCACCCCGATATCATCGTGCTTGATGTTATGCTGCCGGACATCAACGGGAAAGAAGTTTGCCAGCGAGTCCGAAGTGACTCGACGCTTGATGATGTTCGAATCATCTGCATTAGCGGGATGGTTGAACAGGATAAGATTCAGGACCTCAAGAATGCTGGTGCAAATCATTTCCTTCAGAAGCCGTTTGAAGTCGATGACCTCATTGAGAACATCTGTGGTCTGCTGGATATCGAACAGCTGACGGCCTGATGTATGGGGCGTGTTGACAGCATGACATTTCTGCAGCGGTTGTCGAAAGATGACCGCTGCTGGCGTTTGATGTTGAGAGCCAGATGATGGAGCAGCAGCTTGCCGCTTCCCCGGGTCCGTGTGAAATGCAGCACCTTCTGCTGAGGCTTGCTGGTGCCGTTGTCGGCGAACCTTTGTTTGCCGAATCGGCAAAACTGATTGTAGAGTCCTGGGTGCGAATCTGCGGCGCCGCGTCAGCAACTCTGGTGACCCCTGTTGATGCATCTACATTGCTGCTGACATCCTGTCGACCGCGTTCGCAGGATCGCCTGGAATTCAAATCAGACGAGGTCCGGCAACCGTATTCGTCCCTGCTTGCCAAAGATGCTCTGATTCGAATGGTGCCTGGTGGTCATCCTGACCCTCACCCAAGCGTTTTTCAGTGGCCGGGACTGCTGAGTAGTCTGATTGTTTGCGGTGAACCGGAACGTTTGATCGAAGAAGCGGTTTGCGTGCTCCGGAGTGTGACGGCAAGTCTGCTTGCACGATCCGTTGATTTCCCTGTCCTTTTCCCCAGTCCGCAGCATCTGGAGTCGATGGCTGAATTTGCTGCGGGGGCCGGGCACGAAATCAATAACCCGCTGGGCAGTATTCTCGGACAAACACAACTCTTGCTGCGTCTCGAAGGTGAAATCGACAAACGACAGAGCCTGGAAACGATTGGCAGTCAGGCATGGCGTATACGCGATATGATCGGTGATGCCATGCTGTTTGCCAGACCGCCCGCAGCAACACCTGCCCAAGCCGATCTGGTGACGGTTGTGCAGGATGCTGCTGTAAACACGGCGGCCAATCACACCGACAATGAGCGACACTCACCTGTGGATGTCGAATTCCGTTGTTCGGAGTCCCGTCTGGCAGCAGAAGTCGATTCAACGCAAATCGCTTTACTGGTGAGCCATCTTGTACGCAACGGCATCGAATCTGTGCGCGGAACAGGGCAGGCGGGGGCGGTGACCGTTGTCTTGAAGAAAAGCCGCGTGGCGGATATTGCGGAACTCCTTGTTCGAGACAGCGGGCCGGGTATCCGCGATGCGAATGTTCGCCGCCACCTGTTCGATCCATTTTTCTCGGGTCGATCAGCGGGCAGAGGATTGGGGTTTGGGCTGAGCCTTGCCTGGCAGGTCGTTCGGCTGCACCATGGCCTGATGTTTCAATGCAATACTCCGAATGACGGGGGATGTGAATTCCACGTCGCACTGCCCTTAACGCTAAGTTCCCCAGCGTAATACAGGGGATACTTTCTGGCGATATTCTCCTTCACTCCACAATTGCGATTGGAGTCTGGTCCTGCTGCTCAAGAAGTGAGTCGACAAGTTGCTGATTTCGGGTTCCGTCCCCGTTCAGTAATGTCTGTCGCATGAGTTCGGTCTGTCCGTCATTGCTCATCGTTTTCCAGAGGGACAAGACTTCCTGCCGAACTGACTCGCGATGTGGCAAGGGGCCATCAAAATCGTATTGGGGGCACTGGTCACCCAGAAGTTTCTGCAGAGATTCGAATGCGAGATATCGAACAGCGGAATACTGATCCAGAAGGAGATCGGCAAGGAGAGGGATCTTCCAGTAAGTCGCAGACACCGAACGGGCTTCGGGCCATCCAAGGTGCCATGCAGCAATGGCCCGTTGAGCGGCATCTCCTGTAGTGGCCCAGGTTGCACCAGCCGAAACGGTCTGATCCTGAATCGTAAGATTCGGCGGTTTCAGTTCATACCACTGGTTCAGCATCTCCGCTGCCCATTGCTGTGTCTGATCAAGATGGCAAAGATTACATGCGTTTGGTCTGACCCCCGGGCCGCTATTTGGAATTCGGGGGGATTGCACCCGGTGTGACCTGATTGCTCCAAACAGGGCGTAGGAAGTGTGGGGCATATGGCAATTCAGACAATTGCTACCGGCTGATGCAGGGGCATGATGCGTGTGTTGCTGAATGTCTGCTGTGTATTTGGCCTCGGTGTGACATTGAATGCAGGATGCATTGCCGGTTTTTCCACGCGTGATCAGCTTGTTTGTCGACTCATACTGATGCATGGAATGACACGATGTGCAGGTCATCTTTGAGACGCCGCGGCCCCTGGTATAACAAGCGGATAACAGTAATGCGTTGTATTCGCGCCCGCCCGTTCGGACAGTTCCATCCGGCCAGAACCCTGTTTTCACCATGGTCGGAAAATGGTCCTGCTGGACCTGGCGATCTTCTCCGAACAGGACGACCTCGCGTAATGTGTCAAACTTATCGTTTCCGGGGCGATACGGGTCACCGTGCGTCAGGAAGTATGGTTCATTCTTCTGACGCGAAATCACGTGACACTGTCCGCAAACCTTTGCGGATTCAACAGGATCCATAGTTCCCGGGTGGGCGACCGCAGATTTCACATCGGTCGACTTATTCTTTGCCAGCTCAACATGTTCAGAACCGGGGCCGTGACAGGCTTCACAACTGATCCCCAGTTCTCCAACACTGTGCATGGATCTGGTCGGTCCACTCATCCGGGGTTCCCCGCCGGTGGCATGACAACCAATGCATTTCATGTTCCAGATGTTGAACGTGACTGTGTCACGCGGTGGACTCAGAAAAGAATCAATCCGATAGACCCAGCGTTGGCTGTCAATGTGATAGACCCACGGAAACTGCACCAGTGTCCCGTTGGGATTCTGCATCCAGTATGTCTGATGAAGATGTGAACCTGTTGTCATTACAATCTGTCGATGAACGGACGGAAGATTCACGGAACTGTCCGACTGGCCGTTGATGTAGGCACGCATTTCTGCACCAGGGTCAACGGTATCGACCCAGAATTCGTCACCCTGACGATGAAGATGGTACTCGCGTCCCCGGCTGGTCAGATGGATGTCGTTGAACGACGGGACAACGCTCTCGTCAGAGGCTTCCTGTGTCATTGTGCGGTGCCACGTTTTGAACCAGCTGTTGAATTCGGGTTCGTGGCATTCCCTGCAGGCGGTGGCGGATACAAATCCATCTTCTGTATTGCAGGAAGGAAGGCTGCCGGCCTCGACAGCAGGTTTCGATGGCAAACGGGCCTTAGATTTTACCGGATCCATCCCATCGCTAGTTATTAAACTTGAGATAAGAAGTGTCGCGATGGTTGCAAGAAGGACAAATCCCGGAACAAACTTCTTCACGCTGACGCCGCCTCAAGCTCCCGAGGTCAGGTGATCCGCGGGTAAAAAAGGGAGAAAAGCCGGCTCTGTCACAAGCGCAGACAGGTGGCCAGTGGCATTTCGGTGTTTTCTCACAAACTGGAGTTTTCGATTGTGTTAATTTATTAAATAGAATAAAAATAGCCAGTGGGAGATGAACTTTTACCGAACTTCTTTTTGCGACCCGGAGGAAAATTCGAATGAAGAGGAACCTGAAGAAGGGATTTACGCTGATTGAATTGTTGGTGGTCATCGCCATCATCGCCATCTTGATCGCGTTGTTGTTGCCTGCCGTTCAGCAGGCTCGAGAAGCCGCTCGACGGACTCAATGTCGAAATCATTTGAAGCAACTTGCGCTGGCACTGCACAATTATCATGATGTGTATGACCAGTTTCCGATGGGGCGCTACGTGTGCCAATGCTTCGCCGGCCAATCCTGACCCTTGCGGAACCAGCTTCCGCGACGAAGACTGGGGCACCACCTGGGCGATTGCTTTGTTGCCCTATGTTGAGCAGGCCAACCTGTTTAATCAGTGGGATTCCAGCAAGAGTTCCTACGATCAGTCTCCTCACGCGGCTGGACACGGAATGTCATTGGTGTTGAGTTGTCCTTTATGAAGTGTCCAAGTGACAGTGACACGGCGGCAGCTTCTGGTAGTGGCCCTGCTGGCGGAGCCGTCCTGGGGGGCCTTATGCGAAAGGGAACTACGCTGCCAACTATGGTGGTGGATACGCTCAGGAGAACACAGGTGGCAATGGTGTTGACGGAAAGCCGGGCTGGACTGGCGCGAACCTTGGTCCGTTTCACATGCGAGGTGCGGGTTCTCCTCCTCGTCGTTAAAGCGCAAGCTTTCGAGACATGAAGGACGGGACAAGCAACACAATTGCCGTTGGTGAAATTCTGAAGGAACTGAGCAACGGTGACCTTCGTGGTGCATGGGGCCATGCCTCAGCGCAATTTTCAGCGGTTATACGGGGACAGTGAATTCATCGCCATATCGTCCAAATGACGGGCCAAATGGGATAGCAACCCCGAACGCTCCGGCGATGGATAACAACGGCAATCGAACACCGTGGGCCGATTGCCCCGCGTTCTGCGGAAGCGGGCGCCGGCGATAAGCAACTGTTGTGTCTGGATTGCGGTGGTGATGGCCGCGGTGGAAACACGGCACGCAGTCGCCACACCGGAGGAGCCCAGTTTGCAATGTGTGACGGAAGCTGCACGATTCATCAGCGAAAATATCGATCGCGAACTCTACCGTGGCTTGCTGACAATCAGAGGCGGCGAAATTCTCGGCGAGTTCTAAAGCAACGCTGCCGTGATTTCAAACTGAAATGACTCTGGCAGACTGTTGTTTGCCAGAGTCTCTTCTTGCAGACCGAATCTTTTTTTATCGTCAGGACATCAGGCGAAGCAGCCATTCCATGTTCTGTAGAATTCAATTCCAGTCTTCGGCGGCACAAACGAAACGGGGGCATCTGTCTGCCTGTTTCGGCACTGGATTCGAAGACTTGCTACGGAGAAAATGTGACCTATGAAGTATCGACTTCACGGAATTGTCTTGTCGACGATGGCAATTCAGACAATTGCTACCGGCTGATGCAGGGGCATGATGCGTGTGTTGCTGAATGTTTGCCGCGTATTTGGCCTCGGTGTGACATTGAATGCAGGATGCATTGCCGGTTTTTCCACGCGTGATCAGCTTGTGAAGGAATGTTGGTCGCCAGTATGGAAATCCAGACCGCGATGGAAGATACCCATTCGCTGGATCCCAATAAATTTTCCGATGAACACAAGCCGACAGTATCCGCAATCATGGACAAGATGCAGGAACTGCAGAATGCCAGGGGGCGGGACGAAGCCAAAGACATCCTTGACAAAATGGAGGAACTGGCGGAAAAACTGCCGCGAAATTAATTGCAGATCGCGCCCGGAAAGAATGCATTCGAAACCAGAATTCAGACAGCTGCCATCTCACGTGAGAGGGCAGCTTTTCTTTTTGGTTGCCGTATCAGGAGCGATAGAGCATCGCGCGGCGCGGCAATTCGTCCTGTTTTGTGCTCGTTCATCATCGACTTGATATCAACTTGAGGACGCTGGTGGCTAATATTTACGGCCATTCAGGCTTTGCGGCATGCATGCGATGTGGGATGCATTCAGCTGACATCAGGAGAAGGTCGAATAGATGAACGGGTTGAACCTGAAAACAGTTCTGATGCTCATCAGCCTGTCAGCAATGCCAGCGGTGGAGGCGGGTGGTACGCCGCTGCAGAGTGATGCCAACACTGAGACAGCAGATTCTGAGCTCACAGGTGCGATTCTGATTGAGCCTGAATCTCTGCCGAATGGTGCAGCTGTTTCAGAGATCAGAATTCAGGCCGTTGGTGCTGACGGAGCACCGCTTCGTTTTAATGGTCCTGTGACCGTCAGCGGGATGACGCGACGAAAACCTCAGGTGGACGCTTCAGTTCCGTTTGAACCATTCGAATGCGTTGCAGATTTTGACGATGGCATTCTTGTGCTCAATTCAGATGTTGCTGATGGGCGGCACATTTCCATTTCAGAAAGTGGATTGACCATTCGCGAGGGCGAAAGTGTTATCGCCACGCAGCTACAGCCCAGTCGGCTGAGTGACTGGTGGCGCATCGTTCCACCAGTCATTGCCATTCTCCTGGCAATTGTGATCCGGGACGTCAACGTCTCGTTGATCCTGGCGACATTCGCAGGGTGCCTGTTGTATCACAACTTTACAGACATCCCGGGGGCGATCAATCAGCTTTGCGCGACACTGCAGAACCAGTTGGCAGATTCTGATCATGCTTCGGTAATTCTGTTCACGGTGTTTCTTGGGGCGATGATCGGACTGATGAATGACAGTGGTGGCACCCAGGCTGTTGTAAACCGAATGGCAAAGTACGCTAACACACGGGAACGCGGCCAGTTGCTCACCTGGTTGATGGGACTGGTTGTCTTCTTCGATGACTACGCAAACGCATTGCTGATTGGAGGAGCCATGCGCCCGCTGAGTGATCGACTCAGGATCTCACGGGAGAAGCTTGCATTTCTGATCGATTCGACAGCAGCCCCCATCGCAGGCCTCGCCGTTGTCTCTACGTGGGTTGCATTTGAGATTGATCAAATTGCTGCGGGGCTTGCCATTGCCGGAATCAAAGCCGAAGCATCGACGGTCTTTTACGAGAGCATACCGTATCGGATATATCCGATACTGGCGCTGGCGATGGTGGCTACCATCGCGAAGACTGGCAAAGATTTTGGTCCGATGCTTTCAGCCGAACGTGAAGCGTGGCGGCGTGCTCCCGCAATGAACCCGCAGGTCCAGGAAGCGGTTGTCACCGGGAACATGGCGTTTGCCGTTCTTCCCGTTGTGACGCTTGTTGGTCTGGTGATTGTTGGTTTTCTGAATGATGTTGATTCTTACAGGTTGCTGCTGATCGCTTCGTTTATTGCGTCAGTGATAGCATTCCTGTTGCCATTTTTCTGGCGAAAAATGTCGTTTGAGGAATGTTCTGCCAGCTGGACTCGCGGCGTGGGTTCGATGATTCCGGCAGTTATCGTTCTTATTCTTGCATGGGCGGTTTCTGATGTTTGTCGTCCGGACAAACTGGATACGGCCGGGTTCATCATTAACCGCGTTGGTGATTCGATTCGGCCGCAGTTTCTGCCTTCCATTGCGTTCATTGTTGCCGGAGCAATTTCACTTTCCATCGGTAGCTCATTCACGACCATGGCCCTGCTGACACCGTTGTTCATTCCATTGTGCTGGTCATTATCAACGGAGGGTGGCGTAACAGAGTTTTCTGCATCCAGCACTGTGTTTCTCGCAACGGTTGGGGCCATACTGGCAGGTGCAATTTTTGGTGATCACTGTTCCCCGATTTCAGATACAACGGTGCTGTCTTCGGCAGCCTCCGGTTGTGATCACTTGAAGCATGTGAACACTCAGTTTCCGTATGCTTTGCTGGCGGGGGTGTTTTCACTATTGACGGGGTATTTGCCAATGGGTTTTGGCGTTCCCTGGTGGATCACAGTGCCTCTGGGAATGGCCGTCATAGTCGGAGCAATCGTTGTCCTGGGAAAACGGCCAGACGAAGTGGGACGCTCTGCTTCGGATTCCGAATGATGAAGTGCGGACTGATTTCCTGGTTCGATGCTTTTGTTCGCTTAACCTGACAAGCCACAATGCTGACCTGATCTTCCCGATCGACAAACCCTTCGTGAACGTTCTATCCGTCGAGATTCATTATGTCACAGGCACCGCTCAAGGGCATCTTTACTCCGAATCTGGTTCCTTACTCATCAGATGGTGACATCAACGAACCTGAACTTCGACGCTATGTCGACTGGTTGATTTCGCGCGGGGTCCACGGACTGTACCCGAATGGATCCACAGGGGAGTTCACACGGTTTACTCCCGAGGAGCGACGGCGAATTCTGGCAATCATTGCAGATCAGGTACGCGGACGCGTTCCAATTCTGGCCGGGGCCGCGGAAGCCAATGTGAAAGAGACGATCCGGGCGTGTGAGTATTATCATTCTCTGGGGATTCGCGCCGTCGCGATCGTGGCACCGTTCTATTACAAACTGAGTCCTGCGTCAGTCTATGCTTACTTTAGGGAGATTGGTCGGAACACTCCGATCGATGTGACTCTTTACAACATCCCGATGTTTGCCAGTCCGATTGATGTTCCAACAATCCAGCGGTTGTCGGAAGAGTGCGAAAAGATCGTCGCGATCAAGGATTCTTCCGGTGATATTCCCCACATGATCCGCATGATTCAGGCTGTTAAGCCCAATCGCCCGGATTTTGCCTTTCTGACTGGCTGGGATGCCGCATTGATGCCCATGTTGCTGGTGGGGTGTGATGGGGGGACGAATGCCAGTTCGGGTATTGTGCCGGAATTGACCCGCAAATTGTATGACCTGACGACCAGCTATCAGATTGATGCAGCACGCGAAGTGCAGTATGACCTGATCCGCCTGTTTGACACGATGATCTATTCGGCCGAATTTCCAGAAGGGTTCCGCGCTGCCGTTGAACTACGTGGCTTCCGCATGGGACAGGGGCGACAACCATTGTCGGACGATCAGCGTACTGATCTGACTGTGCTGAGCAGAGAATTACAGTGTCTCCTTTCTCAGCACGGTTTTACCGATCAACCTGTTGGTGGATGTCCTGTGGGAGATTCAAATCCATCATCGTCGGGTGAAGAGGTTGGTGCGATTGTGCAGCAGGTTGTCTCGGAACTCCGCCGCCGGGGACTCATGTAGGCCGCTGACATGACATCAGTTCATGTTGTGCCACCTGGCTGGCCCTGGTCGCGAAGTTGTCCTGTGATTTGAATCAGCTGCTCGATCGATTGATGCGAATGGGGATCGAATCGCAGACTCTCGTACAACTCGTACCAACGGACGAACAACTCTTGCTGTTGCGTCGGTTGGGCGGCTCCGATTCTGGCTGCAAACTGGTGCACGGTTTCGTTTGAATGGCGTTCGAAGCCGGATCGTTTCAGCATGAGTTCCACAGAAATTCTTGCGTTGGTCAGGTGCGATATGAATTCAGGCTTTGTTCGCGGATCTGAAAGATCCTTTGATCGTTTGATCCTGGTCAACAGCGAGTAAATCAGCGGAGTCAGGTACCAAAGGCCACCTAAAGCAGCAATGAGGGTGACGAACTTATAGAGTCGTATTCGTTTTATGGAATCCATGAATCGAGTCATGGACATACGTATGGCCTGTTGCCATGCGGCCAGCCCCGATGTCTCCCTCGCTTGAGGTACGCCCGTACCCGGAGTTGGTTCGACAAGAACCCAGCGACTTTGTTCTTCGTCGAAGGCTTCGACCCAGGCGTGCGCGTCCTTGCGTCGAGCAATCCAGAAGCCTGAGGTTGAGCTCCTTTCTCCTGCAACATATCCCGTAACAAATCTTGCGGGGACGCCCGCTTCACGCAGAATCACGACTGCCGCAGTTGCAAAATACTCGCAGTGGGCAGCGGGTTTGTTTTCGAGAAAGTATCCAAGTGGGTCTTCACGACGAGGAATGTAGACGCGCGTTCCATACTCGAAATTGTTGTGAAAGTAGTTTTCAACACGTCTGATCTTTTCTCGTGCCGATTCGGCTCCATCGCAAATACTATGAGCCGCCTTTGTAACTCGTTCGTCCAGGCTCACCGCCAGCTGAAGGTAGAGAGAACGGTCATTATCAGTCAGATCAACGCTTCGAGACTTTGATGGCAGCAGGACTCGATAGTGATTTTCAGCGTGCTGTGACTTGCGTTTCACATTGCCGGAAGAATCCTGTGTATACGCGCCTTTCTGCGTGATGAGACAGTTGGCCGACCGTGGTAAGAGGAAGTATTGCCCGCCGGCACCCTGCTCAGGCCAGATATCAACCACTGATTCCGGTGATGCGAGTCGGCCGGGCTTGAGGCGGTAGATGCCATCATCCTCTCTGACAAAGCTGGAGATGTCGTCCGATGAAATCTCTCGTAATTGACTTTCAGCCGGACTTGCTGTCCAGACATTGTTGTCGAAATGATCAAACGCACAGCCGCCGAGATAGGTAACTGAGTTTGCACCATGAACTCGCAGCATCATTGTTTCGCCCGAGAATTCGGACCAGCCTGTGATGCTGTGCAGCCCGGCCCGGCCTGTGAATCCACTGCAGACATCACGACTTTCCGTGTCGGTCAGGTCAGCAATCCATGAGGACAGCGTCTTTTCGTTTTCCGCCAGGATTCGTGATCCGAGTGCTCCGGCCAGCGAGCCCAGAACCACTGGCAGGCTGAATAGAAAGCGGCGTAACGCGACATTCGTCTGTATGCGGGAATATGTGCGCCGTTCGCTCAGCAGCAGCATAATCATCATTACGCCCAGCGAGCCGGACACTGCGTAGAGCGAGCGTTCTGCATCAGTGACCTGAACGTCACCGACAAAGACGATGGCAAGTCCACCCAGAATCGGAAATCGGGATGGAAGGCGTCGACTGCATGGAATCGTCGCCAGAAGAAAGATCTGCAGCAGGATCAGCAGGCAGACAATTTCATAGGCAAGTTCTGAATAGACGAACGTATGCTGAGGCGAAAGTTCGTGTGGTAAGGTGAAATACTTTATGCCCTGACAGATCGTTATCACGGATGCCCATCGTAAGAAACGAAGTGGCGGTAGCCATTGTCTCCGTGAGACCTGACATGCGATCACTGTCAGAAGCAGATAAATGATGGCTCCGGCCATGCCATCCATAAGCTTCCATAGTAAAAGGCACTGAAGACTCAGAAAGCAGACAGCAACGATTCTCTGCGCAGGATTCGCAGAAACGAATGATCGTGCGTTGTCCACTGGCGGCATCATAATTTCAGTACCTCGCCATTGACGATTGTGTCCGGTGCCATCCGGATAAACTGGACGCCGTCTTCCGGAAACGGCAGTTCCGATTCGGATTCGTTTACAAGCACCACCCTGAATTCGCAACCAGCAGCATGAATGCCATCAACGAGAGTTTGTCGTTCGAGATCCCAGTGCAGAAACACGCAGAATACCGTTGAAATTGACTTCAGCTCTTCAGTGACGGCTGGAGTTAATTCCGGAAGAGGATTTGTTGTTGTGGAGCCAATTCCAGCAAGAATCTCGAGAAGGCGATCAAAGTGATAGGCGCCGGTTGCACCACGGAAAACATGTAATTCGGGTCCGGCCGCAAACATATCCAGAAGTGATTCGGCAGTCTGCATTGATGCTGCAAGGCTCGCAACAAAACAGATGGCCGCTTCAAGATTCTTATTTGATGCAGCGTTCGGAATCTTCAGTGGGTTCCATCGACTGGTGGGCGTAACCCTGGTGTCGAGTACAATGGCGACGCGCATACAGAATTCATCCATGTACTCGCGCACGACGGGTCGTCCAAGCCTTGCCCAGGCTCGAAAGTTAATTCGCGACGCCGGTTCGCCGTAACTGTATTCCCGGTTTCCCACGAATTCAGGAGAATTGCCATCGTGTTTTTGCAGCAACATCCCACCGGGTTGATGACGTGAGCCCGCTGGGATGTTTAGTTCCGGGATCATGTGAAAGTCCGGCAGGACATGCAGTGGCTGAGCGAGTGCCGTGCACTTTCCAAATCGCATCAGATTGAAGGGGAATGTGCTGTGGATTCGCAACGGGGGCAGGTCATAAATACCGCGTGTGGAGGTGGAGAGTGTGACGGGAAGTTCGGCAGACTCACCTGCACGAATTGAAGGAATCATCTCGTGTTTGTTTGCGTGCCGGATTGGCCGTGGAAGTCCATGAAACATGGCCATGATGTCAAAAACAGGCCATCGACCGATGTTTCTAATGGTCAGTGTTCCGCAGACGGTTTGCCCCATTTGTATACTTGATGGCATCGTCAGGACCGCGGACAGCTTCGGCCGAAACAACTGTCCCAATGCCTCCGCGAACAGGACGACGCAGGTCAGGACGCAAAAGAACTGATAGACCGGCAGTTGAACGGTGACAGAACCCAGCCCGCTGATGCCGATCAGGAAGAAGCAAACGCGCCCGGCCGGTGTCAGACGAAAGGCCAGATGACCTTCAGAAAGTCGTTTCGTCTTTCGTTTCACAGGGCCATTCTTCCCCGAATCGAATCCGCTTGTTCCAGCGTAATCATGCCGGAACCGGAAGGGATTCCACGATTTCTCTGATCAGGTCCGAACACATGATTCCGCTGTAGCGTGCCTTCGATGTCCGGACAACTCGATGGGCCAGCACAGGAGCAGCGACCAGCTGGACATCATCCGGAAGTACATACGAACGCTGGTCCAGCATGGCTGCCGATTGAGCTGCGCGAAACAGCATCAGTGAACCACGCGGACTGACACCTAGTTTCAGCATGTTGTGGTATCTGGTGCTGTTCACGATCTCAATCATGTATTCAGCGACAGATTGTTCGACTGTGATCTCACGCACGTGTTTTTGAATTGACAGGATGTCTGCCTGATTGAGTATCGGTGTGAGGTCATCGATTGGTAACGCGACAGCCTGATCGAACAACATCGCAACCTCCATTTCCTTCTCCGGGTAGCCAAGGCTGACGCGCATGAGGAAGCGGTCAAGCTGAGCTTCGGGAAGCGGATAGGTGCCATGGAAATCCACGGGGTTTTGAGTGGCCAGAACAATGAATGGCTTTGGCAGATCGTGCCTGACACCTTCAATTGTCGCCTGACCTTCGCTCATCGCCTCAAGCAAAGCGGATTGTGTTCGCGGGGAAGCCCGGTTGATTTCATCTGCCAGCAGGACACTGCAGAAAACGGGCCCCTGCTGAAAACGAAAGGTGCCATCCCTGGGGTTGTAGATTGAAGAGCCAAGGATGTCATTCGGCAGCAGATCCGGGGTAAACTGAACGCGGCCAAATTCGGCGCCGGACAGCTTGGCCAGGGCTTTGGCCAGTGTCGTCTTGCCGACACCGGGGACATCTTCCATCAGTATGGAGCCACCAGCGGCGATTGCTGTGAGAATCAGTCGAATCGCATCGTCCTTGCCTCGAATGACACGTCCAAGAGTGTTCCGCAGCTTCTGCAGCCTGTCATGAAGTTCGGATAGGTCTTGCCCTGGCTCTGTCACTGGCATTGCTGGAATTCAATTTCTGGAAGGCTGTGGGGCGGGTATTTCAAAACATACTGGAGAAGTCGCCGGACGACTGTAATCCGGTCCGATTCAGTTGGCATAGTTCATGCAGATTTGAAATCACGAGATTGGCCGTGTGGAGATTCCATTAGCTTCAAAAAAGTGATGAGCATCGTGTCGAAAATGAGTCAGGAATTTTCCAGCGGCGTCTGTTCGCCGTGTTTCCCGTTGGCCCCTTTTTGTCTCGTCGAAAGTTACAGACACCTGAATCGGCTTGTTTCCTGATATCGAAGAGTTTCGGGCCGCGTGAAGATTAGCATTCCTCATGGTTTATGAAACGCTGCTCGCCAATGCCGGACGGATTGTTCACGGAAATTCAAAGCGGCAGGTTCGCGTGGTCCGAGGCTCCCGATTCTCGTCTGCCCGGAGGGTTGGTCTTGTGGCTTTTCCGGGGTTTCCGGTAGTCTGCGACCACTCTTCAGCAAACTCTGCGTCAGGTGATCAATGTTATGAAACACCGAATTTTCGTTGCCGGGCACCGTGGAATGGTGGGGGCTGCGATCGTGCGCTCGCTCAACCGTACCCAAACGGCAGAAATTCTGACGCGTACGCGGGCGGAACTGGATCTCTGCAACCGAGAGGCCGTGCAGGACTTTTTATCAGCAGAACGACCGGATGTTGTGATTCTTGCGGCAGCACGTGTTGGAGGCATTCAGGCTAATCTGGATGCCCCTGCAGAGTTCATCTACGAAAATCTGCAGATTCAGAACAGTGTCATCCATGGGTCCTGGGTTGCCGGAGTCCGAAAACTTTGTTTCCTCGGCAGTTCATGCATCTATCCCCGCCTGTGCCCTCAGCCCATGAAGGAAGAATACTTGCTGACGGGCCCGGTTGAGCCGACCAATGAGGGCTACGCGATTGCAAAGATTGCCGGCCTGAAGATGGCCCAGGCGTATCATCGGCAATATGGAATGGACGTACTTTGTGCGATGCCGTGTAATCTGTACGGCCCCAATGACAGCTTTGACCTTCAAAAATCACATGTATTAAGTGCGCTGGTGCGACGATTCGTTGATGCGCACGATTCGCAGATGCCTTCATTGACCTTATGGGGGACAGGTGCAGCGAGAAGAGAGTTCATGCATGTGGATGATCTTGCGGAAGCGGTGCTGTTCGCAATGGAACACTGGCAGTCGCCGGAAGTTATCAACATCGGCACAGGGGTCGACGTGTCGATTCGTGAGCTTGCAGAAGCGATTGCGGCGGAGGTTGGGTTCAAAGGCGAGTTGAAGTGGGACACTTCGAAACCAGATGGTATGCCGCGAAAGTGTATGGATGTGTCCAGACTGCAGAGTCTCGGGTATGAATCTCGCATCAGTCTGTCGGAAGGAATCCGTCAGATGATCAGCGAGTATCGATGTATCAAAAGCAATTCCATTGCTGACAACGACTTGAAGGATAAAGTCAATGATTCCGCTCATGAAGAACGCATTCCATCGGGAGCTGGAAACCCGACGGGCCCTGGCGGAATTCATTCTGGAAGCGCCGCGGCTTAGTATGGATACCGAATGCTTCCGTTTTGAAGAAGCATTCGCAGCTCACGAAGGACGCCGAGACGCGATCCTCTTCAATAGTGGCGGAAGTGCAAACCTTGCGCTGATGCAGGCGCTGAAGAATCTTGGTCGACTGGAAGACGAAGACAGAGTGGGTTTTTCTGCCCTCACGTGGGCAACCAACGTCATGCCCATCCTTCAGCTGGGTATGCAGCCGGTTCCTGTTGACTGCGATCCACAAACTCTGAACTGCATGTCCGAAAATCTTGAGCATCGCCTTCGGACAACAAAGCTGAAGTGTTTCTTCTTGACCAACGTGCTCGGCTACTGTGGTGATCTGGAGAATATTCGCCGAATCTGCGAAGAACGAGACATCATTCTGGTCGAGGATAATTGCGAATCGCTTGGAACGGAATTGCATACGGGGCGTGCCGGTGGCTTCGGCGTCGCCGCGACATTCTCTTTTTACGTTGCGCACCATATGTCAACCATCGAAGGTGGCATGGTTTGCACAGATGACGAAGAGCTGGCGGAAATGCTTCGCATCGTGCGGGCCAATGGCTGGGATCGTAATCTCAGAGCATCGCAGCAGATGAAGCTGCGTAATGAATTTCGCGTGAAGGGCGAGTTCGAAGCCAAGTACACGTTTTATGATCTGGGCTACAATCTTCGGCCAACGGAAATTACGGGCTTTCTCGGCAACCTGCAGTTGCAGCATCTGGACGACACTGTGCAGAAGCGAGCTGCGATACATGAACGGCTGGATGCCGCTGCTCAGCAAAATCCGGATTTGATCGGCCTCGATCGATCCCATATCAGGACGCTCAGCAGTTTCGCGTATCCGGTAATTTGTCGAAGCGAAGCAATTCGCGACCGCTTTGTTTTCCAGTTTGCAGGCGCAGGTGTTGAAATTCGCCCTGTGATCGCCGGTAACATGCAGCGACAGCCGTTTTACAGCCGTTATGTTGAACGACTTTATGATTTACCGGGGGCTGAATTTCTCCATAATAACGGCGTCTACTTTGGCGTGTATCCCGAACTGACGGAAACGGATCTGAATGTTCTCGGCGGATGTTTGAGCAGTTACTCGGGTAGTGCGTCCCGCGCGGCCTGAATGGTCTCGACTTGTAGAGGCCGATGCCAAAGCCGACAGTCCATTGAAGAACCATACGAAAGACAGCCCGAAGTATTAATGAGGGATGATTTCACGGGACATCCATCTCTCGGTGACACTTCAGGTTCCTTTCTTCAGCCGGTCGTTCACAGCACGGCCTGCTAATCATCACCAAAACACATCAACGAAGTTTATCCTGCAGAGCATAGCCACATGGCAGATCGAGAATATTCAGCCTATCAGCAAAAAGTCATCCAGCGCTATTATGACAACAAGGATCAGATTGAAGAGCAGCGTCTGGCAGAACTGGTAACCAACCTTTACCTCGCGCCGCCAAAGAAACAGGCCAAAATGTGGGAAACGGCCGAGGACCTGATGGCTCGCATGAAACTGCCAGCTTCGCGGGTTGAGCATGTTTTGAAGACGAAAGACCCGGCTGTGCTTGCCAAGCTCGTTGAAGAGCTTCAAAAGGGCATGGTCAAACGAGGCTGATCAATTCAGCAACGGAATGCACCGACATGGACAGTCGACAACTCACAATCCTACAGCTTCTTCCTGCGCTGGAAAGCGGTGGCGTCGAACGAGGTGTGATTGAGGTTGCGGGGGCTGTTGCACAGTCAGGGCATCGTTCGCTGGTCGTTTCGGCTGGTGGGCGACTGGTCGATCAGCTGCTGGATGAGGGGTCTGAGCATTTTGCGATGCCAGTTGGCGTCAAATCTCCAGTAACGCTGAGGTGTATTCCGCAGTTGCGCAGATTGCTGATCGAGGAGCGTGTGGATGTGGTCGATATTCATTCGCGGCTTCCCGGTTGGGTTACGTGGATGACGCTCGCTACAATGCCATCCGCGGTAAGACCTCGATTCATTTCCACACTGCATGGATTGCATTCAGTCAATGCATACAGCAGCATCATGTGTCGCGGTGACTATGTCGTGGCTGTATCGCACGCGGTCAACAATTATATCCGTGATCACTATTCATGGGTGCCGGAATCTCGGGTGCGGGTGATTCCGCGAGGCGTTGATTCGGAGGAATTTCCGCGAGGTTACTATCCCGATGCTCAATGGGAAATGGAGTTCTATCGCGAATTTCCAAAGCTCAAGGGGCAGATGCTGGTGACGCTTCCCGGTCGTGTGACCCGACTGAAAGGGCATCTCGATCTGCTGCATTCCATCCATCAGTTACGGAAGCGCGGGTTGAGTGTTCATGGTCTGATCGTCGGAGACTGCCCTTCGGGCAAGACAGACTACCTGACGGAATTGAAACAGACGATTCACAAACTTGGGATTGAAGACTTCGTCACATGGATCGGCCATCGTGCTGATGTGAAAAACATCTACGCAATTTCGCGTGCGGTCGTGTCTTTGTCTCAGAAGCCCGAAGCCTTTGGTCGGACGGTTGCCGAATCACTTTCCATCGGGACGCCCGTGCTTGGATATGCACACGGAGGCGTTACTGAAATTCTCAATGCTCAGTTTCCTCAGGGAACCATTGCGCCGGGCGATGTTAACGCGCTGACAGATCGAGCAGAAGAGCTTCTGACGAGCGGACACTCGCCTTTTATCGGGTCGAATCCTTTCGACAAACGCGCGATGTTGCAGGCCACGCTTGCCCTTTATGAACAGACCGCTCGTGTGAATTCGTCAAGAGCCGCCGCATAACGGGGCTGCATGCAGATGGGCAACAGCGTTCCGAAGGATTCCCCGCCTGACGGGCTCAATTCTGCACTCCAGTTTCGACAATGTATTCGCCGTATTTGTCAGGGTTCCTGGGGCCGGCATCGCTGGGCCTTTCTGCAGCTTCGTGGGGAGCCGCTCCATACGGTGACTCCCTGCAAGGCAGGCAGTGGAGAAGATGCCGACGATGTTGATCTGCTCGGTGACGAGAGTTCGGTTTATGCATTGGTCGATGCCGTGTTTGAATGGGTTCGTGCCAGTGAGTGCCACGTCGAATATTCCCGCAGGGCTGCAGCCAAGGCGACTTTAGTTCTCTATTCCGTCGACGGGAATGAGTTTGTGCAGTTCGATCTCTGGATGACTCTGGCGCAAATCGATGGTGGCCGGAAGAGTCTTCGGTTTCCTGATGTTCCCGCCAGCCTGCGTCATCGCGAGCGATTTTTGGGTGAGGATTGTTCTGATGCAACTGGCGGCGATGACACGGGGCTCTTTCGTCTTCCTCCGGAGCTGGAAGTCTGTTTGTACATTCAGCATTTGATCTGTAAACGAAAAAACCTGCGGTCAGCACGCGTGCGGAATCGACTGGATTTCTACGAATCGTTACTCAATGGAACGCAGGAACTGGCCCTCGTGGAGTCGCTTGGTTTCATTCGAACGTCGCATCAGATATCAGTGGATATTGCGGCCGCAACGTTGTCGCTGTTGCAACAGCAACTTGTACTTCATGACGAATTCCGGTCAGCGAAGCGAGCCGTTCGATGGTGGCAAAGCCGACTGGACGGATCTCGACCGTCGACGCGAATGCTGGCATTCATTGGTTGTGACGGAACAGGGAAGACGACGCTCGCACACTTTTTTCGGGACCATTCGTCTGGCCAGTTCCGACACAACGTCGGCAAGCATCTTTATCGAAAGACGATTCTCTATAAGCTGCTGGTGATCTTTGTGCGACCTCTGATTTGTCGGGACCGAGATCGTTTTGACGATCTTATCGCTCCGGTCAACTACATGCTGGCAGCACTTCGATTACGAATCCTTACCATGCTGCCAGACCGGAAATGGCGACTGTTCGATCGTTGTATTCACGACTTTCTGTTCATTCAGCGCAAGAGCGACGCTGCCCGTTTTTCTCGTTGGCAATGGCTGGCGGGCTGGATCGGAATCCGTATTCGGACCGTGCATCTGGTAGTGTCACGAACGAATCTTCAAACGCGCCGAGATGAAATTACCGACAAAGGCCATGGCGCGTACGACCACCTTATGCAGCAGTTTTTCACACGGCAAATACCTGTTCATTACACCGCTCAGGGACACGACTGTCCCGTAGAAGTGACTGCAGGACAACTATTGAAAAGGATTGTTCAGGAGCCTCCTGAAAAGCGATCCTGAAAAGCAAACCTGAAGCGTCAGCAAGGGTTCGTCTCGTTGAGAACGTCGGGCCAGTGAGAACGTCGGGCCAGTCTGACCCTCGCTCACGCGTCCGGTGTCCTGAAGACATGATTCTCAGAAGACTTTCATGGCAACGCTGATCAGAGAACGTTCGTTCCTGAAATTGCAGTTGTTCCTGTGATGGAAATCTCTTGGGGCGGGAACACGTTTTAGTTGTAATCTTTGCCGCGCAGACTGTCGGTGACAGATTGAAGCCACGTTTCAAGGTCCTGCTGCATCGATTTTGCTCGAGCTGCCTCTGAAGCGACTAGATTATGTTCTTCTTTCGGATCCAGAGTCAGGTTGTAGAGTTCGAGGGTCACCTTCGTGGTCTGAACGCCGGATTGGCTGTCCCCTGCATTCGACGAAGCGTTTGCGCCTTTCTTTTTGCGATTATTGTTTGCTGGTCTGTCTGGACGTTCAATCCGGTGGAGCTTCCAGTCGCCGTCACGCCATGCTGAATGCCCCTGGTAGGAGCCTGCAGGTGCGTCCCATTCCAGTGGCTGGGGTGCTTTGCCGTGCGCTGCGTGGTCGGCAGGGATTGTTGTACCGTCTGTTTGATGCTCTGCGACAAACGCAAGGATCGAATCGCTTGGTGTCGAGAAACCACCGACACCTGCATCCCAGAAACCCAGGGGCTTGTGGCGTTCACGGATTTCTTTGTCGAACAATTCGGCGATGCTTTGCCCATCCAGCACAGGCTGATGATCGATCTTTGCTCCGGTAATCTCCACCAGAGTCGGGTAGATATCGTAGGTGCATGCGGGCAGTTCACTTTGGCGAGGCGACTCTATTCGGTCTGGCCATTCGATCAGGCAGGGAACTCGAAGTCCTCCTTCATAGATTTGTCCCTTCTTGCCTCTCAGTCCCCCCGTCGAGCCTTGTGGAATCGCTCCGTTGTCACTGCAGTACCAAAGCAGTGTATTGTCCGCGATGCCGATTTGCCGCAGGCCTGTCCTGAGTTGACCAACAGCTCGATCCATTGCTGTGATTTCGGCGAGGAAGTGTTTTTGCTTTTCGGGCTGATCCGGGTACAGCGCTAAATCCTCAGGTGTTCCCTTATGCGGCGAATGAGGTGAACCAAACCAAACAACAGCCAGGCAGGGAGTTTCGGGTGTTTGCGACTTCAGAAACTGGAGTGCGTGTTCGACGATTAATTCAGAACTCTCGCCTTTCAGTTGTTCGGCTTTGCCCTGATTCGACAGCCAGGGATCGATCTCAAAAAAGTTGGGGGCCGACAACCAGCGATCGAATCCCTGAGCTCCAGGCGACGTCCTGCTGTCCGGCAGCACCGATCCAAGATGCCATTTACCAAAATGAGCGGTCGTGTATCCCACCGTCTTCAACGCTTCCGCAATGGAGACTTCCTGCGGACGCAGCGAGTGTCCCCAGCTGAAGACACCGGATCGATTGGGAGTTCGGCCGGACATCACACTCGCCCGTGTTGGCGAACAGACGGGGGCTGCGGCATAAAACTGATTCAATCGCAGGCATGTGCGAGCCATCTCGTCGAACACCGGCGTCTTCAATGCAGGATGTCCGTTGTAGGCCATATCGCCCCAACCCTGATCGTCCGCCATGACGACGACAATGTTTGGCCGTGGCCCGGGTTCGCTGGAATTATCGGCGAGGCAATTGGCTGGGGGCAGATGCGTGAAGAGCAGGCTGAGAGCAATGACGCTGACAGACTGCCTGAAGTTCGCAGGGGTTAGCAACATTCTGGTTGTCTCGGACGTGTAGAGGTAAAAGTGGCTGTCGACTCACTTCGTGCAACGAACGACGGCAGCGAGCAAATCCTCACTCGAAAACTCACTGCTTTCGTGTGACTTTCGAGTCTGTTCTGCAAAACCGCCAAACAGACCGGGCGAAAACGATGTGGCACTGTGAACGATGTGGCACTGTGGAAGGCACGAACAGAAGGGGCCTGCCCGTGCAGAGCATTTTACCGTCCCGCAGCAACCGGACACAACCGGACAGTTCCTGGTCATGGCACCCAACAGAAAACGGCGTGTCAACGGTGACCGTCAGACCAACAGAAGCGTCTGGTATCGCAAACCTGAAAAGCCGCTGGCATGCGACCGTCAATTCCCACCGCACCAAAGTTCCGAGCATCGCACGCGTCACAGTGTGTGTTTAATCTGATGCCGGGATCGGTTGATGACTACTGAAGTTGGAAACATCCGAAATGCATTTGCTGCATCTTCTTTATCAGCGATTTGGCCTTGTCGCGATAACGTGGAGACAATTCAGCTGCTTTTATGGCGTATTGCTGCGCCTTGGTTGATTTCTGGATGTCTTCGTAGAATTGAGCCAGCAGGAAGTAGGTGTCGGCTTGAGGGCTAAGTGCAAGCAGCTTAAGCCATTCATCCTCCGCCTGCCGGATTCGACCGAGTTTGCGATAGCAGTAGGCCGTGCCTCGCATCGCCGAGTAGATTCCTTCTGGTCTTCGAGTTGCTTCAGGCAGGGCATTCCACAATACCTGGCAATTGAGATACCGCGCCAGTGCTGTTTCCCACTGCTTCTGGTTTTCTGCGATGATCGCCAACAATTCACAGATCTCGACATGAGTCTCTGAGTGACCTGTTGCCAACAGAATTGCCGAAGCGTTTTCAACCTGCCCCAGCATTGCAAGATGACGCGCACGTTCGAGGTGGTCATCGATTGATGCGGTGCTTTGCAATGCCGTCTCAACACGGCGGTTGAGAAAATCGACTGACTCGTTCAGTTCCGGCAGTAGTTCTCGGATGGGTTCGCCGTCGTAATCAAATTCGACGTCCAGCGCCAATAGTCGGTCCAGAATGTGTTTCGCTTCTCCAACACGCGACTGTTCGTGTAATTCCACCACTCGTTCCGCGTTGTAGCGACAATGAGCGTTCACGTAGACCATCGGAATCAGACCAAATGCCATCACGGCGGTCAGCACCTGTCCAGTCCATCCCATTGTGTCACGTGATGTTGGAATAAGATTCGATCGGAGTGCGGTGGCCTGTACGGCAAGCGTTGTTCCTGAAGCGATCATCAAAGCGACGAAACTGCGCAACAGCGTTCCGTGAGGATGAATTCCGGCTGAAAAGGCAGCAGTATCTGTTGAATTGATAAAAAGCAACCACACAACAAAGCTCAGGGTCAGCCCAATCGTCATCGAGGGCAGACGTCCCAGCATGCGAAACAGGAACTCCGAGATCAGCCATGCCAGGGGCAACGCGCTGAGGAATGAAACGGCAGCGATATCTCGCCAGACAAATGGCAGAACGGCTTTCTGCATTTCCAGATCGATCCGGCCACTTTCACCGGCGAACGAAGAGACTGCTGTCAGAATCAACGCTGTGATGACGCCAGCCACCATTGATGGGGGATACGCAACTGAAGAAGTTGAGGTTGATTTGTCGTGAGGATTCATACCGGTTGTATCTGCACCCTGATACTCAAATCATTCATGGGGCGATGTCGAATCCGGATATCTGGTGATCGAAGATTCGATGGCCGACGCCAACTATGTCGAAACCTGCTGAACTGGTCGACCGACTCCACCGGTAACTCGGCGAGATTTCCAGATGAAGCCATCATAACCGTAATGTAGAAAGGCAATGATGACATTAATCGTCAACCAGGTTTCCAGAAATTGATGTTCGAGCACCCATGAACAGCTTCCGAGCACAACGACAAAGACAAGCATCGCCACGATCCATCGAGACGCCAGCCAGGCGAGCAGTGGTACGTCATCGCCAGTGGTCGCTCTTTTCTGTATATGCCAGCCAATGACAGACATGTATTCGCTCGCATGAAACCACGCCGATGCGGTCGCTAGTATGAGTGTGAGTGCGCCACGATGTGTGTGAACGGACCACAGAAGGCTCGAATAAATCCCCAGGACGCTGATCAGGTAGAGTCTTCGCCCAAGGGAATTGTGATTCGACGTTCGAAACTCGCTCATCAGTAGGTACGCTGGCATCAACATGACCCACCAGTCCAGTTGCATTGTCACCTCTTCAATGGCGATATCCGCAAAGGTAGAAGTGGCGACACGTAGAGTCACGTAAAGAAGAAAGCCTCGCAGGAACCATTTTTGCATTTGTAATGCGAGAGTCGACGCCGGGAAGTTGCGATTCACGCGTGTGTAGATGCGGTAAATGCCGTGATGCTGTGATGCGAAGTGCCAGGCGTTCCAGACATAGTCAACAGCCAGCAGGCACGTCAGAGTTCCCGTCAGGACTCGGACTCCAGCGCAGACACCCACCACCAGAACAGCAATCCAGAGGAAGGCTCTGGACTGCTGTCGGTAGTACCTGTGATCCAGCAACACCAGAACCATCGTGATCCAGCGGTGCGGCGTTGTGATGAAATAGATCTGCCAGAATTCAACAGCCTGTCGCCCCTCAAAACCATGTTCGTGCTGCAGCAACAACAGGAGGGGCCAGAACAGATTTGCAATGAACACTGAATCGACCCACGGGCCGATGATCCATCCATGCGGGCGGCTGGGTATATGCGGTGCGGAGGTCATGAGCCAACTCCATTCCTCCGTTTTGCCACATCACGAATATTCGCGAGTGCCTGCGATGGTTGTTTGATTTCCACTGAAGGATGCCCGAGTGCAGAATCTGAACCTGTCTGTCCGTTGAAAAATCGGGACAGGCACACGCAGCATGGCTGTAAACCGTCGTGTCTTGGTGTCTCCTGCTTGAGCCAGTCCCGTTTTTCAACAGGCGGCTATGCGCCGAATTGAGGTTTGCCGGAGGCCTGGGGGCTAAGCTCAATTTTTAGTTCATTCATTTCCACTGGTTCAATTGTGACAGTTGCGGGCGATTTTACGGGGTCGGCATAGATGATCGGGATCTGCAGTTTCGCCGAAACAGTTTCGACGGGTTTAACACCGTTACCGGCACCAGGGTTGTCCGTATCTCCTGTGTAGACCGGCTCCTCGACCATCGTCTGCATGATCATGACGCGAAACGTCCCGGCCATCGCACCGTCGCCGTCGACGTAAGTCGTCATCTGGAAGGTGCCATCTGGATTGATCACGCCACCGGCATTTTTTCCGCTTTGCGACGTCAGGGGTACGAAGGATATGGATCCCCCGCCAGCCATCGGCTGACCGTTGAACAGGACAACGCCCTTTACGGGGTAAACCGCTACATTGTCATCGGAGCCACAGCCGGTCGCGAAGAATGTTAACAGCAGTAGAGACATCGATTTCCGAAAGCCAAACCCGGGTTTACTCATTGTTCGGTGTCCGCAAAGTGGTCAGCCATTTGAAACTTGTGAGGAAGCAGTCTGGTCAACTTCCGTGAGGCTGAAACACGGGGCGAGCATCGTTCTCACCCCGTAAGTGTCGCCGAATAAGAACGCCATCGATGCTATAGTTCGCCAATCACTTCGCCAGCACCGCGTGTTCCGATCGATTGCCAAAGAAGCAGATCGATGTTCTCGGAGAAGAATCGGACCGATCCATCCACAAGTGCTCCCTGAACTCCACCGACGTGGTAGCTTCGAGCAGCTGAGTACATTTCTGTGTAGGGAGATCCGATCTGCACACATGGCATGCCTTCTGCCGGATAGCTTCGGCACCCCCAGATCCCATCAGGCGTTGTCGAATTGGGGCCGGTCTTCGTGCTGAAGATATTTGCTCCCATAACTCCGTACGGCCATGTTCCGCGCGTGTCCTGAGAAGAAGGGCCAGTGGAACTAGGCAATCGAAACTTCAGCTCACTGATCGCAATGGTGTTTGAGGTTCCGTCGGTAATGTCCCGCATACTGAATTTGGAGTTGTTTCCAAACATGCCACCCTCAGCCACAGTGCGTGTGTGGATTCGACCGTAACCGGCCTTGCCGTAACAGGCGGCGTAATTGCCGCGAGCCAGGTGTTCCATCGCCGTTCCGTTTGCGAATTGCTCATCGTTGCTCGGATGAGATGGGCAAGACATTGCCGGGAAGGATTTCGCTCCAACAGTCACATCCTGTACTGTGTAGGCACCGTTTCCGAACCAGTCGACGACTTCGGGTCGTTCGGCAACGATTCTCGAAAATGCTGCATACTGTGCCGACTGTTCGAGCTGGGGCAGAATGAAACAGATCCACGGCCCCCCGATACCCGGATTGCCACTACCGTTCCGCCCGTTCGGATCGTCACCCAGAGGATTCACTGTGCCCGGAGGGAACACACTGAAGGTGTCGTGATAATTGTGCAGCGCGAGTGCAAGTTGCTTGAGGTTGTTTTTGCACTGAGTTCTTCTAGCCGCTTCGCGGGCCTGTTGTACAGCAGGAAGAAGAAGTGCAATCAGGATTGCAATAATGGCAATGACAACGAGCAGCTCTATCAGTGTAAAGCCAGGGCGTCTCCGAGAATCAAGTCGCATATGCACTCTACCTCCATACCTTCAGGTTCAGCAGAAGAATTCATCACTCCAGCACACCTTCGAATCCTATTGGCGATTATTAACTTTCAGTGAGGAACACGTGAATGTTTCTGTAGGGTCAACACTGAGACGGTATGATTTGCTGCCGTCCCGTCTGTCAGCGTTGGCTGAGGGAACTGGACGCCATTTCATCCTGAATGAAAGCACGAACACATACTGATGAGTGCAATCTCGGTCGGGCTCCTGTCAGGGGATGCGATATGAACGCTGGAAACGCAGCCCTGAGCGACCCGGTGAATCCTTCACCTGGCTTGCTTCACGTGGACAACTTTTTCGGATTCGTCATCGCACGTTCTTTCGCAGTTGGTTCTGCTGCCTGTGTGACTCCTGATGACAGGCCTTCGAACTTTGGGTTTGTGATTCGGAGAGGGTTGGTTGTGAACGGCTGATGCCATCACGTCTCCTTCAATGACTGAAGCACTCTTGCAGGTTCAAATCGTGTGAATGAAAGTATCAACGTGATCACAAAGAACACACGAATGAAATGTCAGTTCGTCACCCGGAAAGTTAATTCGATCTGGGAAACGCTGATCGCCAACACGGCCTCCCGAGATCAGCCCGGCCGCATCGGCTTCCCAGTCATCGCAGGAGATCGCGGCGTGAGACTGAGAGCAGTCGTAATCGCGGCCGTGATTGCGTTTCCTCAACTTTCAGCAATCTCAGCACAGGTGTCGTTGACTGATGAATTCAAATTGAAGGATGTTGCGCAGTCGGCAAGTCTGAGCTTTCAGCACAATTCGCCGTTCACTCCCGAACGTCATTTGCATCTGACGATGGGCTCCGGAGTTGCCTGGATTGACCTTGATCAGGATTCCTGGCCGGATGTCTGCTTCGGTCAGGGAACGCCATGGAATGGCGACCCGGAAGAGTCCTCCAAACTGGAATTACGCGATCAGGTTTTTCGAAACCGAAACGGCTCTTTCACTGATGTGACTGCTGAATGCGGGATTCTCAACACCCAATATTCCATGGGATTCGCCGTCGGCGATTTTGACAACGACGGGTTCTCGGATCTTTCGATTTCATGTTTCGGAAGACCTCGATTGTACCGAAATAACGGCGATGGGACTTTCGAAGATTCTTCCAGGCAGTTGTCCGGTGACCCATGGACTGTTTCGGCCAGCTGCACCTGGACCGACGCTGATCTCGATGGGCTGCTGGATTTGTACATCACGAACTACTTAGGGATCGACAGCCAGAGTTACGCCGTTTGTTCACAAACGTATCGTGGCAATTCAATTGAAATTCCGTGTCCTCCGCGCAGGTACGAATGGCCTGTCGATACGCTTTACAGAAATGTCGGTGACGGGTGTTTTGTTGACGTGTCGAAGGAAGCCAGGCTCACCCACTCCTCTCCGTCTGCCGGGCTGGGCGTGATCACGAATGATTTCAATGATGATCATGCGCCGGACCTGTACGTTGCCAACGATACGACAGCGAATTTTCTGCTGATCAATGTCGGCCCGGGGCAGTTCACTGATCAGGCAACAGCAGGAGGAGTCGCCTATAATCGGACGGGAGAAGCGGAGGCTGGAATGGGAGTTACCAGCGGTGATGTGGATGGGGACGGTCGACTGGATATATTTGTTGCGAACTACTACGGTGAATCCAATACTCTTTATCGTAACGAAGGTCACGGACTGTTCCTGGACGTGACATCCGAATTCGGGCTCGCTGCACCAAGTCGAACCAGGCTTGCGTTCGGAACATTACTTTGCGACTTCAACAACGACTCCTGGCTGGATCTGTTCATCGCGAACGGTCATCTCACCGACCGTCTGGCCGAGGCGGGAATGCAAATTCCGTTTCGACAGAAATGCCAGTTGCTGCTTAACGATTCCGGTCGATTCTTCAAAGAAGTCTCGGCGACGTCGGGCACTTACTTCAGTCGCGAAGTGCTCGGCCGTGGTTGTGCCGTGGCCGACTTCGATCTTGACGGAGATCCTGATGTGGCCGTTCAGCATCTGAACGATCCGGCCGCTCTGCTTCAGAATGACGGCGGCCACCAGAATCATTCGGTAACCATCAAACTGATCGGCAAGAATCGAAATCGAGACGCGATCGGCTCAACAGTTGAAATTCAAACGGCCGGGCGGTCCATCATGCGTCAGCGTGATGGCAGTTCCAGCTATCTGTCGTGCAACGATGGATGGTTAGTAATTGGTGTAGGGCAAACAGAGCAGGCGATGTCCGTTCGATTGAAGTGGGCGGACGGGATCACGAAGACGAATTCCGACATTCAGCACGGGCGTCGAATTTGTATCGTTGAGGGAAATAAAGAAGCGGGCGAAAATCGCGTGCTGGAGATTCCGAAATGACCGGCAAGGATTCCGCTCACGGCAGGAAAATACCTGTTCTTGTCATGGCAGTATTCAGCCTGATCGTCGTCTGCGCCTGGCGAGTGCTTCAGAACTCAGAGAACGATGATCCAGGTAATTTGTCGTCTGCTTTTCCGGGGCAAAGTGAGTTCACCGACTTGTCGACAGCTCGGCGTGCTGCCCAACGTGGGGACTACGAAGCGGCGCTTCAGGAAGTTGATCATATCATTGAGTCTCAGCCGGATAGTGTGCCTGCGAATCTGCTGAAATCCGAATTGCTGTTCCGGCTCTATCGAGCGGACGAAATGCGACCCGTACTTGGGAACATACTTCGGCAGGCTCCGGATCACTTTGAGGCTCACGCCAACCTGGCATTTGCGCTGCGGTTTTCGGGTGAACTTGACGAAGCTGAAAAACATGTTGACTGGTGCCTGTCACGCCGTCCCGATTTTTTGCCCGTTGCGAGAATCAAAGCAGAGATCTATCGAGATCGCGGTGATGCTGATCGCGCACTGCTGGAGGTTCATCACATCCTGAAGATGCACCCCAACGATGTGGACACGCGAATTCTGGAAGCCGAACTAATGATGTACCAGCGCGAATTTGAAGCCGCTTATCAATCACTGAAGCCCTATTCCGGATCTTCGCAGCATAACCATCGCCTGATGGCGCTAATGGCTCAGCTTTGCCAGCTGATCGGCAAAGACGCCGAGGCTGCTGAATACCGCGACCGATTGAATGATCTGAAGATCGCCCCCCCAACTCATTGACAAAGTGACCCTGCGCATTCTCGCATGAGTGCGAGTTTCACAATGTGCAGTGGTGTGCGATTTCCTGGAGCATTGATTCGCTACGCTGCGAATATTTTCTTGTCGAAACTCGCGACACAAGTGGTTTCGATGATCGAATCCGGAGTCGCCCCAAAGACATCTGATTGAAGTGGACCCCGATATTCAGATCAGCGGTGAAGTTGGAACTGTTGACCTGAGTATGGAGGTTATTGTGGCATCCTCCGAGGAAGTTGCCTGCCCCCTTCCTCGTTTCTCTGCCTCCGCTTGTCTCTGCTAACTGTCCGTTGAAAAACCGGGCCAGCCACGCCGGACGACTGGAAACCATCGTGTTCTTAATGTCTCCTGTTCGAGCCAGTCCCGTTTTTTCCAGGCTTTTAATTTAACGCCTGTCACGCCCGACACTGGCTTCAGGCATCGACGATCGCTGCCATTCTTTCCCAGAGTTCATCACAAAGACCGGAGCGATAGGCTGCCTTCCTGAAGGCTTCGTGCTCGCGGCGATACATGGTCAAATAATGGGCTTGAGATTCCTCCAGCGATCCCAGAAGGTTGGCCAACCGGTCGGCTGCCTTGACGGTGAGTGCCAGAGAATTGGTTGTCATCGATAGCTTTTCATTCGTCCGAGCCTTTCGAACCGCTCGACTTTCACCAGGTTCATCCGTGAGCAGGGCAACACAATGAGCGATGTCTTCGCCGAATGCTTCCGCGATTTCGGCAACCGTGACTTCGCAGTCTTCGGCAACGTCGTGCAAATAGGCCACGATTTGAGCCTGATCTCCGAATGGGGCGAGAATCTCAGCAACGGCATCCAGATGGTACACATACGGATGTTCTCCATATTGTTGCCCGGCATGCGCTCGCATGGCAAAGTCACGGGCTCTCTGAATTTCGGCATTCATGAACGAACTTTGACTGACAAACTGTTGACGGTGCTCCGAAAACCCACGAGTGAAACCATAGCTCTGTGGAGCTCCTTCGATTCTGCCGCAGAATATTTCAGGCAGGGACTCCGGGACAAGTGAGACGTTTTTCGGGGCACAACACGAGTCCAGCGTGGCACTGTGCACAAGACATCGAACGTGCTCGACAAGATGCCAAAGCCTGTGCAGCCTCAGGCAAAGAGAATGCTGCATTCCATCTGGGATGCGCCAAAGAAGGACGAAGCTCTCAGAGCGTTTGATCTTTTCCTCAACACCTTCGAAGCCAGGCATTCGGCCGCGGTGGAGTGTCTTCGGGAAGATCGTGATGTGCTGCTAACCTAACCTAACTGACCGTTGAAGAACCGGGCCAGCCACGCAGGACGACTGGAAACCATCGTGTTTTACGGTCTCGTGCTCAAGCCAGTCCCGTTCTTTAACAGGCTGCTGAGCTGAGCTAAGCTAACGTTCTATGGCTCTCCAGCAGAGAACTGGTGCCACATTCGAACGACGAACCCAATCGAAAGTACCTTTTCCACAATTCGACTTCGTCATCGCAAGGCCAGAATGCCAGAATGAACCCAACCCCCCGGAGCTTTTCGTTTCGGTCGTCCCGAAGCAGAACACTACCCAAACAAACAACGAGCTTATCCGTTTCTGGCTGAACGCTGGTCCGTTGTTTACGTTCCTGGGCGGCACAGAGTCATGCTGGAGCGTTGCAAATCGCCTGCATACTCGCGTGACATGGTCGGCGATTCATTCGTCGGCCAGCATGACGGTTGCGATGCCCCATTGGTTGAAGCTTTGAGCGGCTTTGAATTGAAATGGAATCGCCACCTCACCTGTGGGTTTGATGTAACCGGCCTTGCTGTTCATTTCTGCCGGAATGAGGCCTTTTCCGCATGCATCCAGAGAATCATACTTGAAGGGGACAATCAGCTTGCCGGAAAGATCGATGAGCCCCCACTTCTTGCCACCTTTCACGCTGGCGACCCCTTCGCTGAAGTTTCTCACGTCGGCAAATGTCTGCCCAAAGGCCGGTCGAAAATGCAAATCGAGAAATTGGGCACGCTCACGCCCCTGACTATCAGTCAAAAAAGAACAGCAGTATTCGTGGTAGAATGGCCAGCAATAATCCCTGACGTTGGCAACACGCTGACCGTTCACATCTAAGAATCCAGCCCATTCCTCATTCGATGCGTTTGCGAGTCCCTCACTAAATCTCTGAGCGTGAATATACTGCATCGGAATGACCAACTTCCCGTCACGGTCGATATAGCCGTAGTGCCTCGTTCGGGACCGCCCACTATCGCTCGTCCATCGCGAAATTGCTCTACACTCTGATAGATAGGGGCGATAACCCATTCTCCAGCTTCATTAATGAAGCCGATTCGATTGTCCCGCGTTCCGCGTTCGTCCTTTCGCTCCCAGGCCACGGCAAGGCCATCGACGAAACTGCTCAAGTCACAGAATTGCCAGTTGCCAAATGGTCCATGCACGGCGTGGACAAGCCCATACTTGCCAGTCTGCGGGTCTCCGGCTGTGCTAATTTCGCTTCGAAAAGGCTGGATGACTGTAAATCTCGGCTGCAGCAGGATTTGCCCGGTTTTTGCATCCAGCAATCCTTCCAGACCCTCATCCGTGCGAAAAACAACTCGGTCCAGCGTCGTTGCCCTGACGTACGCGTAGCTGTTGGGAAGGAGAAGATTTCCTTCCACGTCAATCAAATTGAATCGGTTCATCGGAAGTCTCTTTCTGTCATATCATTGGTGGCCGACCATGGTGATCGTGGTATGGATTCGGGCCAATAGAACTTCCAAAGCGTATCGCTAAAGGGGACATTGTGCTTTTGATCTAAATTAAAGTGTCCCCTTAATGAAGCTCTTTGAAAATCCGATTGTGTCGATCTTCAGCAGCGGAATGGATTGGCGATCAGCGGCACCGATCCGATAGAATTCCGCATCAAGTCTGCTGAATTCTCAATGCAACCGATGACGATGAAAACAGGAACACTGATGCAAAGCATGAAGATTGCGACCGCTTTTCTGATGGCGGTAGTGGCCACCATTTCGGCATCTGCTCAGGAAGTTGTTTACCCCGGGGGCCATGGTGCAGGGCATGGGAAACATATCGTTTTCCTGGCGGGAGATCACGAGTATCGATCGGAAGAGACGCTGCCGGCACTGGCTCGCATTCTGTCAAAACACCATGGATTCAAATGTACGGTGTTGTTTAATGTCGACCGGGAGTCCGGGGAGATCGTTCCGGGGAACTCCAACATGCCCGGGATGGAGGCACTGGATACAGCCGATCTGGCAGTCGTGTTCCTGCGATTTCAGAATTTCCCGGTTCAACAGATGGAGCACCTGGATGCTTATCTCAACCGGGGTGGACCAGTTGTCGGCCTGCGAACCGCAACTCATGCATTCCGCATGAAGGCGGATGAGCCATTCGCAAAGTATTCCTTTGACTACAAGGAAGACGACTATCAACTGGGATTCGGACATCAGGTGCTGGGGCAGACCTGGGTCGGACACTACGGTCGCAACCATCTGCAAAGCACTCGAATTTCGGTGGTCGATGGAAAGCAGGACCATCCCATCCTGAGGGGTGTGAAGGACATCTGGGTTCAGGCCGGAGGATATGTGGGCAAACCGGTTGACGGAAACATCCTCACGATGGCGCAGCCACTGAACGGCATGACGCCTGAATCACCCGCTGACGACTCAAAGCCCCCGATGCCTTCGGAATGGACTCGAACTTACAGTACCTCAACGGGCAGGACTGGCCGCGTCTTCACATCGCTGTATGGAACACCCGAGGATCTGCTGAACGACGGTTACCGTCGACTGCTGGTCAATGGCTGTCTGTGGGCGGCAGGACTTGAAGACGCGATCACGCCGGATGCGGAAATCTCATTCGTGGGCCCCTTCCATCCCACGACGTTCGGAAACGGAACTCATGCCAAAGGAATCAAGCCAGCCGCCTATGTGGGATTTGAGACCCCCATTCCCGCGGGCCACGATACAAAAAAACCGAAATCAACGACCGGACAGAATCCTCCGGCAAAGAGAACCCGGCAGAAATCGCAGACCACAGTCACCGATGCCCGAACAGGTTCCACGACAAAGGAGCCTGTGAAACCCGCTCGGTTCGTTCGGATCGAACTGCCTGGCCAGAAACGTATTCTCACGCTGGCCGAAGTGGAAGTGTTCAGCGGCGGACGCAACATTGCGGCTCAGGGAAAAGCGACGCAGTCAAGCACGAACGGTCCCGGAGTCGCTTCAAAGGCAATCGATGGAAACAAGGACTCCGACTGGGGCAAACAGGGGCAGACCCATACATCCAATTCGGGAGAGACGAATCCGTGGTGGGAACTTGATCTGGGGAAAGAAGAGAACATCGAAAAAATCGGCGTCTGGAACCGGGCCGGGTTTGAACGCCGTCTCGCCGGTTTCACGCTCGTGCTGCTGGACTCTGATCGCCGTGAAGTTTTCCGCGTGGCGGATATCGCAGCGCCTCAGGGGATGGAACTCAATGTCCAGGACGGCGGCAGTCTGCGGTATCTCGCCTTTGATGGTCAGCCAGGAAAACCGGTCGTGGGTGCAGCCATGCTGGCTGCCAGTGCAGGGCGGCAGCAGTCTCCTTCAGAATCGGATCTGGCTGATCTGGCAGAAGTCCCCGCGAACTATCGCGACCCGGCGCCGTTTGCTTTTCGGAAAGACGACATCGTCGCCATTCTGGGCAACGGCCTGCCTGACCGGATGCAGCATGACGGCTGGCTGGAAACACTGCTGCAGTCACAGCTTAAGGATCTGCACGTCCGCTTCCGCAACATGAGTGCCAGCGGCGACCGCGTCAATCACTATCCGCGCAGCTCCGGCCAGATGTCCATGACCGCCTATCTGCGGAAAGTGCAGCCGACTGTGGTCTTTGCATTCTTTGGTTACAACGAATCCTTCGAGGCCAAACCGGAGGACTACCGAAAACAACTGATCGAATTCGTCCGAAGGACCCGCGGAGCAAAACCGAACGGGAAAGACTTCCCTCGAATTGTGCTCTTCAGCCCCATTGCCCAGGAAGACACACACAATCCCAATGTGCCTGATGGCAAAGCACAGAATGTTCGTCTGGCGGCGTACACCGCTGCGACCGCAGCGGCGGCAGAAGAAACGGGTGTCGCATTTGTGGACCTGTTTCATCCGTCTCTGGATCTTTACGGTCAGGCCGAACATCCGTTGACGATCAACGGCATCCACCTTTCAGAGGACGGAAACCGACAGCTGGCCGAAGTCATCGCCAGCGCATTGTCCGGCAGGTCGGTCAGGTCTTCACTCTCCCTGGATCGCCTGCGTCAGGCAGTGCTCGACAAGAACCTGCACTGGTGGAATCGCTACCGTGCCTCCGACGGAAATGACATCTGGGGTGGGCGGTCCACACTGACGTTTGTGGACAACCAGAGCAACGCAGAAGTGCTTCAGCCGGAACTGGCGATGCTGGATGTTATGACGGCCAACCGCGACGAAGTGGTGTGGGCTCGCGCTGCTGGAAGCGACAAAACCGTTGACGACAGTAACGTTCCACAGCCCGTCCCCGTGACTTCCAATGTGGGGGGCGGCAGCAAGAGTTCCAGTGCGGAAAAAGAAGGGTCACTGAGCTATCTCAGCGGCCAGGACGTTCTTGAACAGATCGCCGTGGCCAAAGGGTTTGAAGTCAGCCTGTTCGCCGACGAATCCCGTTTTCCTGAGCTGATCAATCCCGTGCAACTGCAGTTTGATACGAAAGGCCGACTCTGGGCAGCTGTCTGGCCCACGTATCCCAAGTGGGAACCACGCGGAAAAATGGATGATGCGCTGATTATCCTGCATGACGACAACAGTGACGGCGTTGCTGATCGAGTGACGGAGTTTGCAAAAGTGCAGAATCCTCTGGGCTTCGAATTCTGGAATGGCGGGGTGATTGTCACCTTCCAGTCCGAGCTGCTGTTTCTCAAAGACACAGACGGAGACGATGTTGCTGACGAGCGGATCATTCTGCTGCAGGGACTGGATACATCCGACACTCACCATGGCGCAAACAACCTGATCTACGGTCCGGATGGAGGAATTTACTGGCAGAGCGGCGTATTCATGGTTCACAACCACGAACATCCATGGGGACCGTCACTGCAGTCATCGGCGTCCGCCATGTATCGCTTCGATCCGCGTCGTTTCACAATTGCCATGCATGCCAACAATTCGCCGAATCCCCACGGGATCGCATTCGACTACTGGGGGTACCACTACGCCACCGATGGAACCGGCGGTCGTGCCTATCAGGTCCGCCCTGAAGGTGACGGCTTCCAGATGCACGAACTTCTCAAGAAGGAAGTTCGTCCGGTGACGGCCAGTGAGGTTGTCAGCAGTACTCACTTCCCGGAATCCATGCAGGGTGATTTCCTGATCTGCAACGTGATCGGATTCCTGGGAATCAAGCATTATGACCTGCAGCGCAACCCGGACACCGGGACTGTGTGGGGAGAACCGGCCGGCGACGAACTGACGGTCACCGTCACACAGGCGGATGGCAGCACGAAAGAAGACCAGTCGCGCGGCCTGCTGATGAGTGGCAATAAGAATTTTCGTCCGTCCGATGCCATCTTCGCGCCGGACGGTTCGCTGTACTTCAGCGACTGGCACAACGTCATCATCGGGCACATGCAGCACAATGTGCGAGATCCCAATCGTGATCACGCCCACGGCCGAATCTACCGCGTGACCGCCACTGGACGACCATTGCAGAAGCTGGTGGCGATCGACGGTCAGCCCATCGCCGCGCTGCTGGAGAATCTGAAATCGCCAGTCGATGGGATTCGCCACCGCACGCGCATAGAGCTCAGTGAACGGGATTCAAAGGACGTCATTGCTGCCACGCAGCAGTGGCTGACGCAGTTTGATCCCGGAAAGAAGGAGGATGCTCACCATTTCCTGGAAGCTCTGTGGCTGCACCAGCAGCACAACGTCCGGGACTATGCGCTGCTGAACCTGGTGCTGAATTCTCCGGAACCGCACGCGCGAAACGCAGCGAAGACAGTGGAGCATTTTTGGGGACGTGTGGAGAAGACTTTGCGCGGCGGCGTCATTGCAGAACAGGCACTGGCTTCGTCTCAGAAGTCCGGCATCCTGAGCGATACACCGGAACTGACAACTATCCGAATCGGAACGGTCCCGGAAAAAATGCGATACGACGTACAGGAACTCACCGTGACACCCGGGAAGAAAGTGAAGCTGACATTCGCGAATTACGACTTCATGCCTCACAACATGATGCTGGTCAATCCTGGCAAAGCGGATGATGTGGGACTGGCGGCGATCAATCTGGGTGCCCGCGGTTTTGATGTGGGATTTGTTCCGGACTCACCGGATATCCTGTGGCACAGCCAGCTGGTTGATTTCGGTCAGGAACAAATCATTGAATTCACAGCACCTTCGGAAGAGGGAGCCTATCCATATATCTGCTCCTTCCCGGGACACCATCGCCTGATGCGCGGCATGATGTTCGTGACCAACGATCTGAAGGCCTTCCTCGCGAAGAATCCGCAGGAGCAGATCAAGATCACCGAATGGAAGCTGCCCGACTTTGCAGAAGACATCCGGCGTGTGAGTCAACACCGTGACTTCAACAGCGGAAAACAGCTGTTCACGACGCTGGGCTGTGCTCAGTGCCACAGACTGAGCAATGCAGCCGCAGCGGGAACGTCCGGCCAGGCCGTTGGCCCCAACATCGATGACACGGTGAAGAAGTACAAACGCAGTGCAAACGACGTCCTGCGGGAGATTCTTGATTCGTCCCGGAACATTGACGAAAAGTACCGTCAGGTCATCGTGGCACTGGAGGATGGCAAGACGCACACGGGTGTGATTGCGTCCGAAGATGACAACACTCTGACATTGCTGTCAGGAAGTCCTCCTCAGATGCTGCAGATTCCGAAGCGTTCCATTGATGACCGCGCTGCGTCAGCGGTGTCCATCATGCCGGCCGGGCTTCTGAACACACTCGACAAAGAACAGATTCTCGACCTTCTCGCCTATCTTCTGGCCGGAGGCAACGAGAAGGATCCGGCCTTCCATCACCATCATTAGAGTGACGTTCCCGCCAAACCACAGGGGACCAAACCAAGCCACCAGATTCTCGATACGATTCCTCGGTGCTCTCAGAGCGATCTGTCGATTCGCACGGTGTTCTGAGTTGCCCCTGCGGTTCGTGTCAGAGTGTGGGCTGCACTCAACTGTGAATGCATCCACCGGAAGAGTGATGTCGGCGTCAATCAGCATCACTTGCGCGATGAACCACATATTGAAGAGAAGCAAGTAACAGATTGGTAAAGCGAAAAAGCCAAAGAGGCGACTGACAGACGAATAAGTCACGGGCATCTTCGGGCGTACAAGCTCCGTTCCCGTCGCGTGTTATTGTCGACATACGCAAGATGACGCGGGGTTGTCTCAAGCGACGTCGACGGCCGTGCCCACCGACAGTCACTATGTCGAAACAGTTTCAATCAAACAATTACCTCAAGACGGCGAAGCCTTGCGGCCAAATTGGAGAGGATCGCGTGGCATCACGATCACCATTCTCTCTCGGCTTCTTCTGCTGCTTTCTCTTTTTCATAGTAATCCTCGAATGAGGAATACTGCAGCGTGATTTGTTGTGACTCATGCTCATACATCCAGATCCCCTGTGGATCACCATTGCGAAATATGAACCACCAATCACCGCCTTCGTTGTCTGCCACGAGGATGATCTTTTCAATAAAGTTCGCGTCGTCTGGCAATTCCAGTTGTGATGCCGGAGTATTCTTATTCGCGTGAATAATATCGTGGGAATCGCTGTAAAGCAGATGGCCATCGTCATACGGATCAGGAATTTGCTCTACCAGCGGCAGAAGTCGAGTCAGGAAATCTCTGTACGATTCCGGCAACGCATATCCAAGCGACTGTTCAATTTTTGATGTGTCCATCGAGAATGTTCCAGTGTGTTGTGATGCAGTCGAATTCTTGCTTTCGTCACGAATCCTCAAACAACTGCCAACTGCCAGGCGGAGGATTTAAGTGGAAACAAGTTGAGGCGTTCAGATGCCATCCTGCACGAAGATACGGAGATTTCTGTTGAGAACTTCCGTGCGGAAATGAAGTACATCCTCTTCGCTCAAAGTCAGAACGGTAACTACAAGATTCATTGACTACAAGATTCATTGGCTGCTGGATTTCCATCCCTGTTCTGCGGGGGTTTTTGCTCCAACAGAACGGAGATAGCTGACGATCTCTGTGTGATTCCTCTGAATGGCCAGACTCAGGCCATTCGAGCCTAAGAAGTACGCATTCACATCAGCGCCATGCTCGAATTGACGTAATTCTGGCACGTCAGAATTACGAATCGCCTTTACACAAGATCGTTTCAATTCCATTGTTATAGCCATTTTAGACTCACTCGGGCCCAGCAGATGAAAAAGAAGATTGGCAGCCTGACACTAACGACGACCTGCGATCCATGCGATGAAAGATGTGGGTATGTGAATTGTGGGTGAGTTCTGCGAATTCGCAAAGATTCAGGTGCGGTCACGTCTCGTAAGCACAGGAATGCTAGAGCAACGGAAGACTCAGCAGAAATGCAACCCGGCAAAATTGTCTCGTGATATTCTACGCCACTTTCGGTCATTCATAATCGCGGTAGCGCCGGAGATGCCGGGGTGCCTGAAGACACCCGCATTGAACCCCGGGCGGATAGGACCTCAATCGCCGTTGGTTTAAGAAGTCATCTCATCATTCGTCTTCTCAGACGGCCGCCTCCATCGAAACAGCATGGTGCCTGTTGCCTTCCCAAGCGCCGGGAAACCGGGGTTCACGGGCGAAAAAGATTCAGGCCGATTCCGAACTGAACTCACTTCACCTTCGTGTCGATTACGGGCTATTGTTCGGTGATGACCACCGGACGAGAAACAGTGGTGTTTGCTTCGGTCCTGAAGATGCAACTCGCCCGAGAGGATGTTCAAAGAAAGAGAACTGCCCCTTTGGGGATCCATATTGAGTGAGCTTCATTTGACGTTATTTGATGTGATCGCATTTCTATTTGGCGACGCAGATTCGATTGTCCGGGTGGCGTCGTCCAGGCACAATTTGCTGGTCGGAGCCATGCTGGTGTTGTCGGCTGCTCTGGCCAGAAACTGGCAACGCCATGATTTGTCAGTCCAGCCGTGGCTGTTGTTGATTCCCTTTGCCGCATCGCTGGTCAGCAGCACTGCTCTGACCGTGTTGCTGGCCTTGTGGTGGCCTGACTTTCGCCCGCAGATGCTGGAATGGTTGCCGAGAATGGCGGGGCTGTTCTGGATGACAGCACCGCTTGCCTGGATTTATGGTATCCCCTTCGAAGCATTGGTCGAAAGAAAATCTGCTGCACGGGCGCGACTGACTGCGCTTACCATTGTTTCCCTCTGGCGAGTGGCTTTGGTAGTGCGTTGCCTTTGCGTGCTTTTGGACATCCACGTCGCTTCGGCCATGCATCTTGTCATTTTCTTTGGGATTGTCGTCGCCATCGCGGCCATTCATTTTACCAGGCGACGAGACCGTCCTCAGAACATTCCAATGATTGCAATGGGCATGGCCGGGATCTCTTCAACGTCCTCTCGGAGTCCTGAAGCCAGAGTAGTTGCGAACTTCACAGGCTGCCTCTCCGCTCTTCTTTGGATTGGGCTAGTTCCATCGATTGGCCTTACCTGGACATCCGTGCGTCCTGAGCCGCCATTGCAGATCCATGCTGGTGACGCTGTTCGTGCTGCGAGTCCTGGAGTTTGGGGTGCATCTGCCTGTGCCATCGGATTCTGGCTGATGATCCTTCCTGCGGCTCAGCGAAAGCAACGCTCAAAGACGCGGGTATCGAATCTGATTGAGAGCGGCCGCTATCTGGATGCGGTGACGTTTCTGAGTGAGACAGATGCCGACTCATTTCCGGTTAGCTGGGTTCCTCCGGTAGAAACGGCCCTCGACGGATGGCATCCGGAGCGATTGATGGGCATGATGAATCTGATGCCTGAGCAGCGCGGAAGATGGTTTGCCGCCGGATTTGAAACCGTTTTTGTTGAATATCTCAAGCAGCCTTTACTCTATTGGTTCAGTGATGTGCGTTCGGCTGAGGTTGCAGAATTGCTTCCTTCTGTTGTTGGCATTCGTCCGGAGGACGCCACAGAGATTCTTCAGCAGCTGTCTGACATGAAGGAGTGGCTGGACGTCGTTGGCGGACAGACGGAGCGAAATTCCGGCCGACCAACGTACGAATCCACATCCGAAAACAAGGTCGAATGCTATGTGGATCAGGATGGTTTCATCATCAGCTGGCCACCGGAGACGAATGCTCGCAGGGTGATTCGGGAAGAGCTCGAACGACGTACCGCCGTGTGAATTCAGGCCGTGTCGCAACTGAAACCAGAAACCTCAGCCGGGTGTACTTTGGTGGTGTACGGAGGTTGGGATTCAACGTGTCTTCGAATTCGGTGGCTCCAGGGGCAGGCGAGCAGCGAAGTGATTATGTCCCGCTGCTCGCTGAGCCCTGACTTTACCATTCCTGTTGACGACTGCCATGACGACAGCCATGGTCGCCGAATTATGGTGCTGGCGCGTCCGCTTTTTTCGCTTCAGTCCTGGGAGCTTCGGCCGGCTTGATCTCCGGGTTCTTTGCTTCTGGTTTGTCGGCAGGTTCTTCTTTGGTGTCGTCCTTCTTTTCCTCAGTCTTCTTTTCTTCAGCCTTTGGTTTGTCCCTTTTCTTCGGCTGGATGTTGAATGGTGGTCCCATTCGCTTGCCGACTGGTGGTTTGAGTTCCCGCACCCAGATGTTGCGGAATTTCACAGGATCGCCATGGAACTGAAGACTGATGGGGCCTTCTTCTGCATGGGGAGTGTATTGTGGCGCAGTGGTGTATCCGGTTGGCCCCATGAGTTCGAAGTGGTTCAGCGCGAGGACGCCGTTGTGCACGACGGTCACGTAACCTGGTGTCTCAAGTTGGCCGTTGCCTTTAAATTTGGGGACGGTGAAGAAGATGTCGTAGTAGTTCCATTCGCCTGGCTTGCGCATAGCATTGGCCATGGGAGGAGTCTGTTTGTAGATCGAAGCGGCCTGGCCGTCGAAGTATGTTTTGTTTTCGTATGAGTCCAGGACCTGCACTTCGTACAGGTTCATCAGAAAGATTCCGCTGTTGCCACGCCCCTGACCTTCACCCCGTATTTCGGTGGGTGCGGACCATTCGACGTGAAGTTGCATGTCGCCGAAGTGCTGCTTTGAGACAATCTGGGTCTGCCGAGGAATCGCGACCCCGTCCTGAATCAGCCATTTGTCTCCGCCTTCCCAGGCTTCGAGGCTGGTTCCATCGAACAGCACTGTTGCATCGGATGGTGGAGCATTGTTGGTTTCGCCCGGAGTTACGACGGGCGGTTCCTGCCATTCCACGCCGCTCTTCCATTCCTGAGCGGAAGATGCAGAGATTGAAAAGGCCACAACCGTGGCAGTCAGGCTGGCAAATCTTTGGACCATGCCTGAATAATTCTGACTGAAAGGCATAAGAATCTGACTCCGACAAACGAATGAGTTCAAACGACCAGATTTCTGGCGGCGACACTGTCGAGTTGCTTGCGAAAGCGTCGCGACCACTGGAAATTAACGAATGGATCATCTTATCGAGGTCTTTGGGCCAGCGAAATCATTCGTTCCGGACAAATCGAATCATGAAACGTATTGCTGTTCAGTTGCTGATTACGGCGAGTTTCCTCGCACTGTTCTGCGCCATGAATCCGGTGAAGACGGAAGCTTCCATGCAGTCTGCGGAAGCTGATTCCGTCGAACAAGTTGACGGCAATGGACACGCTGCATCGGGGCGGTCTGACCTGATCACCGGGTTGGGGAACGTATTACAGGGGGCTGTCGATGATCCCGCCGTTTCGCCTGATGGAAAGACGTGGACAAACGGTGATATTGTTGCCGCTCAACAATTCGGGAGTCATCTTTCGATTGCTGAATGGCTTGGCCCTATGGCTCCGGTAGCGTTGTCGCCGTTTTTCGGAATCACATGCCTGAGCGCAATGGCGTTGTTCGGTGGTGACTGGCTCTCGAACACAAATCCTTTGCTGGGCGATCATTCACCTCTTCATAACTCCGCCGTGTTCTGGACCTTTCTGGGGCTGACACTTCTGACCTCACTGCCGCGGTTGACCAAAGTGAGTAAACCGTTTGCACAGGCGGTCGATCAACTGGAAGCATGGTCCGGGATCGTCACGATGATTCTGATGCGGGTACTGATGTCATCCGGTGATATCCCGGCGGAAGCAGAGGTTGTTCAACTGGGAATCCTGAGTGCATCTGCAGACGTGTTGATGATGATTGCCGCCGCAGTGAACATTCTGGTGATCAATACGGTCAAGTTCTTTTTTGAAATGCTGATCTGGATTACGCCCGTACCATTTCTGGACGCTGCTTTTGAGTTTGCAAACAAGTCTGTATGCGCTTTATTGATGGCGATCTATGCGTGGAGTCCGTTTGTGGCGACAACGATCAATCTGGCATTGTTTCTTGTGTGTGCTCTGGCGTTTGGATGGATCTATCGACGCGAGGTCTTCTTTCGCACGATGCTGGTTGATGCGATTTGCGCGACGCTTTGGAAACAGACCGCTTGTTCTCCGATAGTCGTGTTTCCCCGAAATGCCATTAACGCTATCAAGGTTCGCAGTCGGTGTTTGCTGACTCCCACGGATGGCGGCTGGAGACTGGTTCAGCCCCGAATGTTTCGCAGTGACCTGGTTGTTGAGATTCCTCGTCAGGGTGCGATCATCAGGAAAGGGCTGTTCTGCAATTCCATGACATTTGAAGTGCTGAAAGCGGATGTCACTTTCAGTCGAAGATTCAACGACGACCTGATGACTCTGGCAGATGCTTTCTGCGCGAAGGTGGCTTCAGAAGAAGCCTCAACCAGCCAGGCTGAAAAGAGGACGACGATTCTACGTTCCGAATTGAGTTGAGTGGTGCAGGAATTCGGGGTGGTTCCTTTGAAAGCAGAAACGCGAGCCCGTGGTTGTCGAGCTCGCGTTTCGTGATGACATACTGATGGAGGGCAGACGCCCCGGACCCTGTGAATCAATTTGCTGGTTTGCGACTGCGGGTTTGGTCGGCTGTCGGAAAGTCGTCCGGAATTGGAATCGTGACTTTGCCGGTCGCAGCCCATTCGGTCCCACGCAGCAGCGTGGTGATGAAGCCGACACATTCCTGCGAATACTCGGCATGGCCCATGGGTGTGTGAAAGATTCGGCCATTGCCGTAGCGAATGGTGAACATCATGGGTTCGTGGCGGTGCGTGACCTGTGATTCGGCGGTGGCGAGAATCTGCATGTTCACGGCGGGCCCGCGCAGCTGGTCGTATAGCTCATCCTTTGTGTGCAACCATTCGCGAGGCATCCCTTTGGTGATGGGATGTTCGGTGTCGCGAATGACCACTGGAAATTCCCATTGCGCGCCGTGGTTGCCGCCTTTCCCTTCGGTTGTGTCGCGAACCAGGTCGCCATTGTCATTGACATAGACGTACGGACCACTCTTTTGATTTCGTCCGCCCCAGCCACCAAGGCCAATCATTTCGTTGTATGCGGGCCATTCCGGAAATGAATTGTCTGCCGCATGGATCACGACGAAACCACCGCCGTTCTGAACGAATTGTTCAAAGGACTTCTGAGTTTCCGCAGGCCAGGGGGCTGCTCCGTGTCCGAAGTTACTGATCACAACGTTGAACTTTGAGAAGTCCGGATGGAAATTCGGGTCGGTTCCCCTGGGAGCAGCGGTGGCGATTTCAACCGTGAACAGTTTCGATTCTTCCAGATAGGACTTCATCATTTGAGTCGTCTGTGGCCACACAGCGTGGTTATTCTGCCCGTCAACGATCAGTGCCCTGATGGGTTCGGCTGCGGGTGAAGAAGGCGTGAGCAGTAACAGGAAGGAGAAGAGTGCCGCTGTTATTCGGTTCATTGTTTGGGGCTCTCAGTGAGAAAAGTTCCGGTGGAGTGTGGGACCTGGAATCCAGAGCAATTGAGACCGAACTTCCAGGGTGCGAACGGTCGAGCTTTGTTCACAACGTAACCGCGGTAGCAGCGTGTTGTCTATCGTTCGGCAGATTTGGCCACCCGGCACCCCCGGCAACGCGTTTCATTCTTTGGTGAGGCCCTGGGGGTTCGATTGGACGACGTTCCCCTCTGGAAACGAATGTCCCGATTCCGGAAACTTCTACGCAGATCAATGGCAACAGTAGCGAAGCGATTTGCCGCATGTGAACTGGAAACGGAGTGTCCAACGACATGGGCCATCAGCGATTTGTTTTGTCTTCCCGGATCCCGGTCTTGTTCCGGCTCTGCGGTGCTCTTGTCCTGGCCGGGTGCAACATGCCGGATGCCCCGATACTCACGGAACCGAGGATTGGCATTCATTACGATACCAGCTACGAAAAGATGGCCTCTTCCGGCAGGACGTTGCCACTTCTGGAAGGTGTCTGGGAGCCATATTACGAGACGCTGGCGGAACCGGTTTGCGTTCAGTCATGGAAGGATTCGCATTCGACATGGGAGATTCTGTTCGCGACGAATCGAGGCAGGGCGAGGTCCCAGGCAACTGGTCATTATGGCAATGATGTTCTGACACGCCCGGACTTTGGCGTATCGTCAGTTCAGCTTCCTCATCGGAAGCGTGGAAAAGAGCCAGCGAGAAACCCCGGGAAGCTGAGTTTCGCATCTTTAATTCGTAAGGATGCGAAGCGGGAGGAGCATTTGGCGGTTGTGGAGCGAGCAGAATCAATTTCCAGTTCGGAATTCGATCGGAAACTCCATGAACAAATCGCTCGATCACGTCAGAAGGACGTTCTTTTATTTGTGCATGGTTTCAATGTCGATTTTGATTCCAGCCTGATTCGAACCGCGCAGTTGGGACTGGATATCCCTTTCAACGGCGCTTTGGTTGCTTACAGCTGGCCGACGCAGGGCGGTGTCCTGAATTATGAAGGCGATGAAAGTATTAACGAAGCGTCTGTCGCGCCGTTCACAGAGTTCCTGTCCCGAATGATTGAACGACTGCCGGAAGATGCTCGGCTGAAGATCATCGTCCACAGCATGGGGAATCGGATTGTTCTGAAGGGAGTGAGCCAGCTGGCGGCAGCGAACAGATCGTCTGGCCGGCGTAAGCCAATCCAGACATTGTGTCTTTGTGCTCCGGATGTCGGTGTTTCAGACTACCGCGATCTGATCCCTGCTGTGAATCAATGTTGCGACCGCGTCGTACTCTACGCCAATGGTGGTGATGGCGCGCTGAAGATCTCTCGAAGTCTGCATCTCGAACAGCGGTCAGGGGATGCTGAAGTTCCCGCTGCCATCAGCGGAGTTGATCTGATCGATTGTTCGGCCGTGGATTTCAGTTTTCTTGGCCACAGTTACTTCAGCGGCAACGTGAGTGTGCTGGCGGATCTGTTCTGTGTTCTGAAGGAGAACAAGTCTCCATCACAATGTCCGCATCTGAAACAAAAACAAACCAGCAGCGGTGATGAATACTGGGTGTTTGACCAACATCCGCACCGCGTCCTGTGGTCGTGGCACTTTGAAGATCCGGCGGAAGATCCGTTTAAGGATCAGGCGGAATAGTTGGCCAGTGGTCCCGGGGCTTGTTGCCCGAGGGCTGCGGGTCATTCACCGGGTAGTGTTTCCCGCGAAGGCCGTGTTTCCCGAAAAGACGCTGGTTCCTGAATCGAAGGCCCAATGCGGTGATGCAGGGTGTAGATGGTTGCGCCGATGATGATTCCGGGTGGACCCTCTGTGAAGGTCCATGCGTATGGCATTCCTGCATGCCAGTCGATTCCGAACAGTACGATGCCCGCGATTCCTGCCGCCTGACCCCATATTCCGACAAGGGGTTTGTATTGCCGAAGGTTTCCGGCGATCCCCAGTGTGAACAAGGCAAAGATAAAGTACAGCAACGACAGGGATCGCGTCAGGTAGCTGACGATCGGGGCCTCCGGCAACGTGCCTAACCCCAGCCAGTCGTGCGCTGAATTCATCCACGCATGCGGGAGGAACACTGCGAAACCTGCGAAGCAGGCTGAGATACCCACGAAGCGCAGAATGAAGAGGATGATCTTTTCAGCTTGATTGAATGGTGGTGAGCAATGGGATTTCCGAGCATCCGTGTGCAAGGCGACAGGCTCCCCCTCAGGCGGACTGATGAAATGCTGGACGACGGACCTGCATCGCAGTTTTTGTACTGCAACAAACTGATGTTCGCATGCCCGTCGCCGCTATGAAGTTGAATGATGCGTCACGATGCAAAATGCTGGATGATTGCCCGGCAGAAATCCGGAAGGTCATCCGGACGTCGGCTACTGATGAAATGCCGATCAATGACAACGCTGGCATCTTCAAAAATCGCTCCGGCGTTGATCAGGTCATCTTTAATTCCAGGCGAACCTGTGACTTTGATACCCTGATAGACCTTTGCAGAAATCGGCATCCACCCGCCGTGACAAACGGCCGCGACGACTTTGTCTGCTTCAGCGAACTCGCGGACAATTCGCAGCACTTCCTGGTCACGCCGAAGTTTGTCCGGCATCCATCCACCGGCACAAATGAGTCCGTCATAGAAGGACGTGTCGATGCCATGGATTGCGATGTCAGAACGGCAGGGATATCCGTGTTTGCCATGGTAAACATGATCTGCCTCATGGCCGGCACAGATGAATTGCGCACCTGCTTCGATAAGGCGAAGTTTTGGATACCAGACTTCCAGGTCTTCGTAGTCGTCGCCAACGAAACAGAGAAATGATCGATTTGAAAGTGGGAGCGCTGGTTGACCGGACATGTGCGGGACTTTCGTGAGACGATATCTGGAAGTGTCGATGGAATGCCTGTGGAGTGTTCGTTGGTGAAAACGAACAAAGAGACAGCGCCGTGAGTTTAGCGGGCCTTGTCACCGGACTGCAGCCACCCGTCATCGATTTGTATGGGCGCCGGATGATATTTGCCCACGGATCGAACAGTTCCCCTGATATTCGATGCGGCATGGTCGTCCCTGGCAACGTCGCTCAGACGGCACGCAAGCTGGCATCAGCGCATCCGGAGGAATGCGATGAGCAAATCCCCGGCTTAACCTGGAACATTTCCGACCCATGCGATTGGGATCATGCGCTGGACACGACCATGATGGTTGGGCAGAGCAGTGGGCGTCCGATGCTTTGCTCAGGCGACTCGTTTTGACTCGGTCGGCTGAGGTTGTTCTGCATGGGGCGCGGCTGGGGCTTTCGCTGCGCTGTCGGTCTTTCCTGCGTAACGATTCCAGTATTCCTGAACCCAGCGAATGGGCCCGAAGCCATATCGCCATTTTGTTCCCCATCGATAATGACCGTCAGCGACCACGTCGGTCGGATTCGGGCAACCATGGAATGCCAGCAGTTTTCCGCGTCGCGGTTTGCGGATCGTTCGGCTCAGCAGGTTTAATGGCCAGTGGGGGACGCAGGACCGTCGAAAGCTCAGGCACCACGTGTGTGGCCAATAGCGTCTCCTGTTTGCTGTTTCTGTGATATAGACCTGGTCGATCCGGTAATCACTGTCGACTTCGTATGGGTTCTGTTCGAAAGTATCGAACAGGTTGTATTGCTCTTTCGCGATGAAACCAATCGCAGAACCGTTACCGCCACGGTCGGGCCGAGCCCAGATGGGAAGCAGGTTCCAGATGTCCGGATTCCATTCGCGAATGATGCGGAGTCCGCCGTCTGTGTTCAGGATTTCGATGAATGGATCGAGTGACTGCGTGACCATCAGGTCAACGTCCAGATACAGCACAATGGTCTCGGGATCGAACATACCCTGTTTGAAGATGGCAAGCTTGGGCCAGAATCCTGTATTCCACTTCGCTCGCTCGATAGGGATTTCCGGAAGTGGCATCACTTCAACGTCTGAGGACAATCCCTCCGGGGCGTCGGTGATGCAGACGAACCGATGGTTGAAGGACAGGTTGTCCTTGACGGCAGCCGCAAGCACGTTGACATATTCTGGCGGGTAAGGGTGTCCCCATTTCAGGCAGGCAACAACAACGGGACGATTCATCGGAAGGGAACCCTGATTGGCGGTAAGGACCTGATAAGACGGATTGGAAGATCGCTGATTCTGCGGCGTCGGTGATTCTTTCACTTCGCTGACTGATTGACTTCAAAGATTTGATCACTCGGGAGTCGTCCTTCTGCTTTCCTGATTGCAGAATGTGTGCTGTGTGTGAATTGCAGCAGCCGAGTCGCTTTGAACAACCGATTTGTACGAATAATTTCTATGCTGCATTCTCCCACAGCTGGCGGTAGACCTCGTTAATTCGTGCCGCCTCCAGTTTTGCGGAGTAGTTCTGTTCCACTTGAATTCGACCCACCTGGCCCATTTGGTCGAGTCGGTCAGGATTTGCCATCAATGAATTCAGTGCCTGAATCAGTGCGGGAAGATCGTCGCAGGGGACGAGCTCTCCCGTTACCTGCGGTACGATCACGTCACTGTAGCAACCCGTTCGTGAAGCAACGACTGGCACACCACAGGCCATGGCTTCAAGCGGTACCAGTCCGAAACCTTCGTAGCGGGCCGGCGCGACACAAAGCGACATGGCGGAGTGAAATCCAGCCATCTGGTCGTAGGGCACTTCTCCTGCCCAGACGAATCGATCTGTCAGACCAGCTTTTTCGATTCGCGATTTCAGATGACGCAGAAAGGCTTCGTGTTCCACTGTCGCTCGACCTGCGATACACGCCGTAAAGTCCGGGAATTGAGGTAGCAGCGCGATCATCGCATCGACAAACAGGTCGGTTCCTTTTTCCGGCCGAATCCTTCCGGCAATCGAAATACCGCGCTGACCGGGGAAGTTCAACTGTCGAAAGGCCGCGAGTCGATCTTCGGCTGGTTGAAACCGATCACAGTCGACTCCGTGGGGGATTGTTGCGACAACGTTGCGAACGTAGCTGGCTGCCTCATCGCTGGTTGCAATAATTGCGTCCATGGAACCCAGTAACTGGCGGGGAAACCAGGAATGTCGCCGCAGGGCGCATGACGTCATTACCAGACGAATTCTTCCTCGAAACAAATGCTTGATCAGAAGGCCCAGCAGCATTTCCTTGTTTCTGCGGGCGTGCCAGATGCGGAATGGTCGATCCACTGGTTTCTTCAGACACGCGGCGATCGCTCCAATGATTCCGGTTCTTGGAATGCCACTGACTGTTCGCGGGGAGACCATCATCATGGGTTCGAGCGAATGAATGTGCGGGGCAAGTGTTCTGATTGTGGATCCGACGCCGGTAATCCGTGGATGAATATCCGTCACAATCAGGTTGGCATCATCATTCGACCGGACGGCAACAGGTTGCTGGTCCGAATCGGAATGGATTTTGAGATGCGTGGCTAAGCTGGATCCATCCTGGCTCAAAAGTTTTCTCCGGGTGTCCTTCCGTTGAGATTCTGACGGGAAATTCAGTTCCAGGCGGAAACGCTGCCGTCGCTCGTTGCTTTCCATTGCTTTGTTCAGCTGCCACGGACTTTAGATTCGAAAGTGAATTTGCGTCAACACCAGAAATGGCATGAGTTTACGCCGTCGCATACCAGGTCTCCGAAGCGCGAGAGCAATTTGACTGACCTTGACCTCAGCGGCAATTCTGGCCTATCAACCGGGGAGTTTCCGGGGAGTGTCGTTGTTGTCTGTTCTGGACAGGTTTCGAAATGCAGCAGTTGATTCGCATCAGCGCTTATGCGTGGCCATATCGTCGTCGCGTTGTTTTGTCGATTTTGTGCGCGCTATTCGTTTCCGCATTCTGGTCCCTGAACCTGTCGATCACCTTTCCGATTGTCCGGGTCCTGTTTGAGGGAGACAATCTGCATGAAAACGTCGACAAAGAGATCGCGGAGTTGAAGACAGAGATTTCCGGATATGAAGGTATCCTGGGAAATCTTTCCGAGAGCCAGATTGCAGAACGCGCCAGGTATCAGCGGAAACTGAACGATGCCTCGCAGGTGCTTCTGATGCGGCAATGGGTGAAGGATCTGATCCTTCCGTTCGTCCCCAGCGACCGATTTCAGACAGTGATGCTGATTCTCGCGTTGATTGTCTTTGCCTCGCTGATGAAAGGGGTCTTCGTCTACATACAGGAGATTCTGGTTGGTGGCCTGGTGAATGCAGCCAGTAACGACATCCGGTCCGATGTGTTCTCCAGCGCGGTGCGACTGGACACGCAAACGCTGGGGGCGTTGGGGACGGCAAACTTAACATCGCGTTTGACCAACGATGTGACGGAAGTCAGCCTTGGGCTGCGGTTATTCGGTGCCGATCTGATCCGTGAACCATTGAAGGCACTTGTTTGTGTTGCGGTCGCTTTCTACTTCAACTGGCGATTGACTCTGGTTGGAATGCTGGTACTTCCGTTGATTGGGGTCCTGTTTCATAAGTCGGGCAAGTCTCTTCGCAAATCTTCAAAGCAATCGCTGGAAACGATGTCGGGAATCTATCGCTGCATCAGCGAAACATTCGATTCCATTCGTGTGGTACTGGCGTTTGGCGGCGAAAAGAAACACATCGATCAACTGCATGAGGCAAACACAGAGTATTACGACCGGTCCATGAAACTGGTACGGGTTACGGCTCTTGTGCGCCCTGCGACGGAGTTGCTTGGAATCATCGCGTTTATTTCCATTCTGATCCCCGGTGCCTATATGGTGCTGAATCAGACCGACGAAATTGCCGGCGTCAAACTGGCATCACGTCCGCTGGAACTTGCTGAACTTGCAACGCTTTATGCGCTCCTGGCCGGGATTCTGGATCCGCTTCGAAAGATGTCCGGCATTTTGCCTATCATGCGACGTTCGATTGCGGCTTCAGAACGGGTGTTTGAAGTGATCGACATGAAGACGAACGTGCCGGAACCCCAGTCTCCGCTGGTTGCGGTTCGTCATTCCGAATCCATTTCGTTTGAAGACCTGTCATTCCACTATCAGACCGCGGATCTCTCTTCACCACATGCACTGGCTCTGCAGGCTGTCAATCTGAAAGTCCGGTTTGGTGAGGTGGTTGCTGTTGTCGGAAGCAATGGCTGTGGCAAATCGACTCTCACCAGCCTGATTCCCCGACTCATGGATCCCACCGAAGGTGCTGTCCGTATCGATGGTGTGGATGTTCGTCAGTTTTCGCTGCATGACCTGCGAGCACAGATTGGTGTCGTGACTCAGGATACGATGCTGTTCGACGATACGGTCTACAACAATATTCGCTACGGAAATCCGGATGCGGATCATCATGCCATTGAAGATGCGATTCGGCTTTCGCACGCCGCAGATTTTCTTTCTCTGCTGCCGGAAGGCATGAATACGCGCGTTGGAGCAAAGGGCCAGCGACTTTCTGGTGGGCAAAAGCAGCGTATTTCGCTGGCTCGTGCGATCGTGCGGGATCCTTCGATCCTCATTCTTGACGAAGCGACATCTGCGATTGATGCTGAAAGTGAAACACTGATCTACAAAGCCCTTCGTCAGTTCACTCGAGGTCGAACGACCTTCATTATTTCACACGTTCTGAATCACCATTTTCTGGATCTGATTGATCGAGTTGTCGTGATGGACAAGGGGCGAATTGTTGCCGTGGGATCTCACGAAGAACTTTCTGATTCGTGTCCCGAATACAGTCGGCTCCTTCAGGATAAACCCACGGGCAGGCGCGCTGCCTGACGGTTGGAAATTTCGCTGCCATTAACTGTTGATGATTTCGAACTGACTTCCCGGACATTATGGTCAGATAACGAAACGCGTTTCGTTTGACGTGCCTGTCTTCCTTACTTCCGACACCGCGAGCAAAGTCATGTCTGACTCCAGGCCGATTGTCATCTGGAAGATTGGTGATGGCCGACCAGGGCACGAAAACCAGGTGGCTGGTTTGGTTGATGCGCTGGCTCGACGAATTTCGTGTGTGGACTATCGCATCGATGTCGACAATGGTTTACGAGGACTGCGCAGTCTGCTGCCAGGTTCCCTGACAAAGCTGGCGGATCTGCCAGCTCCCGATGTTCTGATCGGTGCCGGGCATGCAACACATCTGACCATACTGGCCTGCCAGCGACGGTTTGGCGGCCGATCGGTAGTCGTGATGAAACCCAGTCTTCCAGTGGGCATCTTCGATTGCTGTCTGATTCCTGCTCACGATCATGTGCGCGTCACTTCAAGGCGCGTCATTCGATTCGAAGGGGCTTTGAATCGAATACAGCCGGAGAAGTTGCAGGATGATGGCCGCGGACTGATACTGATCGGCGGACATTCGAGACATTTTCGCTGGGCTCAGAATCATCTGTTCGGGCAGCTGGATCGAATTCTTGCCGGGGATTCACAGATCTGCTGGACCATTGCAACGTCACAGAGGACGCCACCGGATTTCGTTCGCAATTGCCGGCTCAGGTATCCTTCGCATGCCGTTGTTGCCCCGGACGAACGCGTGGGTACGTGGCTTTCGGTTCAGCTTCAGACGGCGGGGACAGTCTGGGTGACCTGCGACAGTGTTTCGATGCTGTACGAGGCCGCGACAGCAGGTGCGCGTGTTGGTATGCTGGAGCTTCCGGCCAACGGTCGGAACAGAGTTGCTGCAGAAATGCGGCGAGTCTGCCAGAGGGGCAGGGCAACGGCCTGGAGCGAATGGATACGCGGTGTGGAACTGAAAAAGCCGGAGCAGTCATTTTGCGAAGCAGATCGCTGTGCGGAAGAATTGATTGGTCGTCTGCTTCCGCATGCACAACGGTCCTGTCGATTCGAACGTTCGCCTGTCCTGCTTCAAAAAGACGTACCGGTTGATACTTTGACAGAAGAGATCGCAGAATGGCAACTCCACCCGCTCGATGTCAGGTGATACCTCAGGCTGGTCGTCAGGTTAGTTTTTGTGTTGACGATCGTGAAGTCCTGCGGTGGCATGAAGGTCTAGACTATCCGCGGCCTTATTTCTTTCCACTAGTCGCACCATCCGGCAGATCGTTGACAAGGATGGGGCATCCGGGCGCCCCGAATCACGATCACCATCAATCGATCTGGTTTGCTCATCACAAAGTGATGGGGATTGATTTCTGGGGCAATGCTTCCGGTGCAACGATTCGCCAGTTGCAATGGCTGGCCTACGAGGATGGTGACGATGCCTGCCGCATGGCTGTCCTGCTGGGTTGGTATGATGGTCATGATCCGGCGGCGTTGATGCAGCAGGAAATGGTTTGCGAGGTTCGACCTGTCGGAAGCGAGCGTGAGTTTGTTGTTGAGGTTCAGTCTCGCTTTACGCCATCAGCAGATTCACTGGAATTGCAGCAGACAAACTTTGGTGTGCTGGCGGTTCGAGTTGCTCGCGGCATTTCCGGGCACTTTGGTGGCGGGACGTTGACCAACAGCGAATCAGCGATTGGAGAGCGGGCGATTTTCGGAAAACCTGCCACCTGGGTGGACTACAGTGGAGCCACAGATCGAAACGCACAACAAATCGAAGGTATTACTTACATGGATCATCCTTCGAATCCGGGGCAGCCAACGGGTTGGCATGTTCGCGAAGATGGCTGGATGTGTGCGTCGCCGACGATGAATGCTTCGATTGTGATTGAAAAAAGTCAACCGTTGATTCTGCGGTATCAGTTGTTCGTGCATAGTGGTGGCGTCGCACCCGATCGAATCGCAGAACTCGCTAAGACATTTGATGGGTCTTCTGGCTGGGTTGTCAGCAAGAGTAAGCGACCGCATATTGCCTGGACAATTGATCGAATGGAAGCAAAGTGATCATCTGCAGGTTTCTGGGTGGATTAGGAAATCAACTTTTTCAGTATGCGGCAGCAAGAAGTCTGGCGAACCGATGCCGCAGTGAAGTTGTTGCGGACAGTCGATTGTTTGCCAGCTACAAACTGCATTCCTATCTGATTGATCGGTTTCCGGTGCGGATGGTTGATGCGTCTTCGGCTGACCTCAGGGGAATGATACTTCCGCCGGAAAAGCGAGGACCGGTGAACTGGTTGTACTGGTCTGTTCGGAATCGTGGCCGATTAAACGTGTTTCGGGAAAAGAGCCTGCGATATCAGCCACAGTTCGAAGACTTAGCCGACAACACATACTTATGGGGATACTGGCAGTCGGAGAAGTATTTTCGGTCGATTGAACCATTGCTGCGTGAAGAGCTTGCCATTCCTGAGCCTGCAGATGAAGCGAATCAGGAGGCCCTGAAGCAGATTCGATCGGAATGGTCTGTTTCGTTGCACATTCGCCGCGGTGACTATGTTTCGAATTCAAAGACCAATCAAATCCATGGAACGTGCTCGCTCGACTATTATCAGGAAGCCGCTCGTTTCATGGCGGATCAAGCCGGTGAACCTCCGGTGTTCTTTGTGTTTTCGGATGACTCCGTCTGGACGCGGGAGAATCTGAAGCTGCCGTTCCCGATGAAGTTCATGTCGCACAATCCGGTCGATGTCCCACTGGCGGATTTAAAACTGATGAGCAGTTGCAGGCACCACGTGATCGCCAACAGCAGCTTCAGCTGGTGGGGAGCGTGGCTGAATCCATCGCCCGAAAAAACAGTCGTTGCGTGTCGGACCTGGTTTGCTGATCCCGGACGGGATGATCGCGACATTGTGCCGGATTCCTGGCACAGAATCGGCCCGTAAGGCTCTTCAGGAGCGTTTGACTGGAGGGTTGCAGGTTGAGTCAGTCAGGATTCGTTGAGCCGGGAGCCTCGGATTCGGGGCGGGCGGATTCGGGTTCTGAAGTGCCGACGGCATCCGATTCGGGCCTCGGGTCCTGTCCTGGCGGTGGACCAGGATACTGGTAATACTGACATTCCAGTCGGCCGTTGTAGAGTTTTCGCCGTCGAGGTGCGCGACGTCCGAAGTGTTTTTCGAACCATCGGTTGGACGTCAGCACGTAGATACTCCACGTTTCAAGTGGCGCGAAGACTCGCCCCATCTCCCGATAAACGGCTTCAACTTCCTGCGCGTCTCCCAGACGTTCGCCGTAGGGAGGGTTACAAATGATGCAGCCAAATTCACGGGTAAACGAAAGGTCGCTGATTTCCTGTTCCCTGAATCGAATGTCTCCCAGCACACCTGCTTCGCTTGCGTGACGTTCAGCCAGGCGGATGGCTCCGGGATCGTGATCGAACGCGATCACGGGATCGGGCATACGTGGCTGACGCAGGGCTTTGGCTTCGTTGCGACATTCTCTCCAGAGGCTTCTGGGCATCCAGGGGAATTCTTCTGAAATGAAGGATCTGCTCAGGCCGGGAGCAATATTGCGTCCGATCATCGCGGCTTCGATCGGAATCGTTCCGCTCCCGCAAAACGGGTCAACCAGAAGTCGTTCGCGATTCCAGTAGCTCAGCTGGATTAGTCCGGCGGCCATCGTTTCCCGGAGAGGTGCTGCACCAACTACCGCTCGGTAGCCTCGTTTATGCAGACCATCGCCGCTTGTATCGATCGTGAGCGTTGCGACGTCGTGGTGCAAAGAAACCTCAATCGGGAACTCTGCGCCCGTTTCATCAAACCGAAAGCGGTTATACTTTCGCTTCATGTTCTCGACAATGGCCTTTTTTACCGCTCCCTGAACTTTGGGAACTGCTGTCAGCCTGGATCGAACGCTACGTCCTGCAACCGGGAATTTTGCGTCGACCGGAAGCAGCTCGTTCCAGGGTAATTCCATCGTCTGGTCGAACAGCTGATCAAAATTCTCAGCGTGAAATTCTCCTAAACGGATGAGCAGTCGATCGGCCGTGCGGAGCCACAAATTGAGGCGGGCGATGTCTTTTTCGTCACCAGAGAAGTCGACACGGCCGTCTGATGTTCTAAGGTCCACATAGCCCAGCGAAGAAAGTTCGCGGGCGACGACGGATTCCATTCCGAAGGTCGTAGTGGCAATCAGATCAAAACAGGGCATCGTGGAAGACTGTTTCTGGCGAGATGTCAAAGGGCAATGGTATTGTTTCGGGTGGGCGGATTGAACGGTGGATGTCCGTCAGTGTCAATCATCTGTCTTATCAGATGTCAGGTTTTAGTAATCAGTGTAATCCATTCGATTTACTGGTAATTTATTTTTCTTTGCGACGTCAGGCGGACAGTCCCTGCCTTGTATTCTTCTGAGGAACATCGTGGCCAGAATCAACAGCTCTCCTTCATTTCGCTCCGTTTGGTTGGCGATTTCCGCTTGTCTGGCGTTTTGTTCTGCGGTGCTGAGCGGCTGTGCGAAGTCCGGCGATCCTGTGGACGGTGATTTGCAGGCCGCGAAACCGCCGGCTCAGCCCCCCGCACTTGTGGTGGTGCAGCCGGCGGAACAGCGAGACATCCGGCCAAAACTGGTCGCAATCGGTACTGTGCGAGCCAAACATACCAGCGTCGTCGCTTCCGGGGCGGACGGAGTCGTCTCCAGTTACAAGGTGGAAAGAGGCGATTATGTGAAAGAGGACGCGGTGCTGTCGGAATTACGAATGCGCTCAACGGATTTGAACCTGGAGTCTGAGCGAAAGATTCTTGCCGAACGACAGGCGGAATATCAGGAAGTTCTGACGCCACGAGATGAAGACGTTGCAGAATCAATGGCACGGTTGCAGGCGGCCGAAATTGCAGTGGCCAATGCCCGTCGTCAACTCGATGAACTCAAGTCGCTGGGGCAGCGGGGCGCGGCGAATGCTTCGGCAATTCGGGATGCTGAAGACAATTACGATGAACGACAGCAGTTGCGTCTTGCAGCCAAGGCGGCCCATGATCGCGTCGCTGCCGGTGTTCGCGAAGAGAGAAAGGCCCAGGCGCTGGCTCGGCTTGAATCTCAGCGAGCCCACGTCGCTTACCTGGAATCAGAACGAGAAAAACGAATCACCGCCGCTCCGTTTGCTGGTTTTGTGGTCGAGGAACACAGCTACGTTGGCGAATGGCTGTCGAAAGGTGATCCAGTCGTAACACTGGCTGATCTCAGTGAAGTGGAGGTCGAGGTTCAGGTGGATCAGACATTCATATCCCAGGTGAAACCCGGCAACATCGTGGAAGTTCGTATTCCCGGGGCACTCAATCCCGGATCGATGACGGAACGATGGGAGGGCACGGTGGATGCTATCGTACTTCGCAGCAACTGGGAGGAAGGTTCCCGGAGTTTCCCGGTGATCGTTCGAATCAAAAATGAAGTCGACGCGTCTGCTCAGGCCGCAAGTGCCCACCCAGCCTTGCCAGTGCTGCGAGACGGGATGATGGCCGAAGTTCAGTTTGAAGGAACGGCTGTGAACGCGCTTGTTGTTCCCAAGGACTCGCTTGTGAGATCAAATCGCGGTGTCTTTGTGTTTGCTGTTGATCCCCCTGCGGATCAAAAACCACCAGTGGCGCGGCAGGTGGAGGTTGTGCCGGGCATCAGCGACCAGGGCTGGATTCAGGTGCAATTCCCGCAAGCTGAAGCAGGGCAGGTGATAATTGCGGGGACACCCGTCGTGACGGTCGGCGGTGAACGCCTTCGTCCGTTCCAGACACTCATGATTCAGGATTCCGATACGGTGAAAACAGCGGAGAGCGCGTCTGCTGGTGCGCCAGCAGGCAAGGCCGGCAATTCCTCGAACAGGGACAACGCCGGGCAGGAGGCAAAGCGATGAACTTTATCCGCTTCTCCATTGACAATCCCGTCAAGGTTACTGTGGGTGTGATTCTGATGGTGCTGTTTGGCGGAATTGCCTACATCAGCACGCCCGTCCAGCTGACACCGGATGTCGTCGAACCGGAAATTACCATTACCACCATGTGGCCCGGGGCGAGTGCTCAGGAGGTTGAACGCGAAATCATTGAAGCTCAGGAAGAGCAGCTTAAGTCGGTGGAAGGGCTGGAGGAATTCACCAGTGAGAGCAGTGATTCGATGGGGTCAATCACGCTTCAGTTTCCGGTGGGCACAGACCTGTCGGATGCACGAGCGCGGGTGGCGGAAAAACTGAATCAGGTGCCGGAGTATCCTGACGATGCACGCGAACCGGTAATTTCGACGGTCAATGCCAATACCAATGCGATTGCCTGGTTCATCATGAAACCGCTTCCTCCTTCGAAGGAGGATCTGACGAATCTGGTGGCCGCCCATCCGGAACTCAGCGAAGCATTGCGGCCGATTTTCGATGCACCTGAACCTGTGGATCTCACCAGGCTGAATATGCTTCGGCCCGAATTTCCCGTTCTGGACGATTTTGTCAAAGGCCGCAACGATCCTGCGCTGTTGAAGAAATTCGCTGAGGATTTTATCGAAGCGGAGTTCGAACGTGTTCCGGGGATTGCCAATGCGAATGTCTTCGGTGGCCAGGAACAGGAATTTCGGGTTGTCGTGCAGCCCGCTCGTCTGGCGTCGCTTGGCCTGAGCATTTCTGATATGCGAACGGCATTGATGCAGCAAAACCAGAACACATCCGCGGGGGATATCCAGGAAGGCAAGCAACGCAACGTGGTGCGGACTCTGGGACAATTCCAGACACCGGAGCAGGTTGAAGAAACCATCATCACGTATCGAGATGGTTCGCCCGTCAGAGTTCGGGATGTGGCGACGGTTGGGGTGAGTTATAAGAAACCCGATGGCGTTGTGCGGCAACAGGGACTCAGCGCGCTGGCTGTCAATGCACAGCAGGCACCCAATACAAATCTGAAAGAGATCATGGGCCCGCCGCGCACCGCACTGGATCTGGATCATGACGGACAGATTACGGGGCTCGAACTCGCCGAATGTGAACGCATCTACGGTAAGTGTCTGCGAATCTCAGTTGAAGAGCTCAACAATGGCATCCTGAAGCAGAAAGGCGTTTATCTGGATCAGGTGTATGATCAGACCGAGTACCTTGATTCTGCCACGGATCTGGTTCGAAGCAACGTCTATGTGGGTGGGGCTCTGGCGGTCGCGGTCCTGCTTCTTTTTCTTCGAAGTATCCGGTCTGTTCTGATCGTGGGTATTTCGATACCGATCAGCATTGTCGCCACATGTTTGTTTGTACGCTTGTTTGATCGCAGTATTAACGTGATCAGCCTGGCTGGGATGGCTTTCGCAGTTGGTATGGTTGTCGACAATGCCATCGTTGTGCTTGAGAATATCTACCGACACTATCAGATGGGGAAATCTCCTCGCGATGCCGCCCTTGTCGGGACGCAGGAAGTTTGGGGAGCCGTACTGGCTTCGACCCTGACGACCCTGGCCGTGTTCGTGCCGGTGATTTTTGTTCAGGGACAGGCAGGGCAACTTTTCCGCGACATTGCCATCGCCATCAGTTGTGCCGTAGGGTTGTCGCTGATCGTGAGCATCACGGTGATTCCGACCGCCGCCTGCCGATTGCTTCGAGGTGAAAGATCCGCTTCGGTTGAGCGGGACACAGGTTTTGGACCATCTGGATTGTTCGGTTTAGTGCGTCTGGGCGCATTTCTGAACACGCTGTTCGTGAAGCTCATGCAGACGTCGCTGTCTGTAAAAGGAAGCTGGCTGATCCGGTTGCTTGTCGTTGCCGGATTTGTCATCGGATCTCTGACTCTCAGCCGCACGCTGATGCCGGATACAGAGTATCTGCCTTCGGGCAATCGTAATCTGGTGATCGCCATCCTTCTTCCCCCGCCTGGTTACAGTGTGAATCAGATGATTCAGCTGGGAGAGAATATGGAGCGGCAGCTTGCGCCATACTGGCTTGGTGAGGCTGCTCCCGGGGCACCGCGAATCAAGAATTTCTTTTTCGTGGCTCGAGGCCGCAGTCTCTTCATGGGGGCTCGCGCAGAGGATGAGCTTCGGGCAGCCGAATTGATTCCTGTTCTGTCGCAAGTGGCAGCGTCGCAGCCCGGGGTGATCCCGATTGTCAGTCAGGCGAGCCTGTTTGATAGTGGGCTGAGTGGTGGCCGGACGATTGATATTGAAATTACGGGGCCGGATCTTGAGGTACTTGTTGATAAAGCAAGAACGGCCTTTGGAATGTGTATGGGAGAATTTCCAACGCCGCCACTGGGCGGAAATCAATTGCGCCCGATACCGGGACTGGACCTTTCCAGTCCGGAGTTACACGTGATTCCACGTATCGAACGATCGTCGCAGCTGGGGTTATCGACATCGGAGATTGGTTACGCCGTAAATGCTCTTGTCGATGGTGCGTACGCCGGGGACTACTGGCACGAGGGTCGCCGCGTCGATCTTGTCATCTATGGCGATGATGAGTACGCCAGCCGATCACAGGATCTGAACAATCTGCCCATCCAGACACCGTCGGGATTCAATGTCCAGCTGGATTCAGTGGCAGATGTCGAACTCACGCGTGGGCCGGAGCAGGTAAATCATGTGGAGCGTTTGCGGTCGATCACCATCCAATTGAAGCCGGCGGAGGGAATGGCTTTGGAGGCCGCCCTGCGGACGGTGGACGAAAAGATTCGCAAACCTTTGATGCAGGACCCGGATTTTCAAAGTGGACTTTATCAGATCCGGCTGGCTGGGACGTCGGACAAGCTGGCAGATACCTGGTTCGAATTGCGATGGAATCTGGCATTGGCCGTTGTGTTGACGTATTTGCTGATGGCGGCCCTGTTCGAGTCGTTTGTCTATCCCGTCGTGATCATGACCAGTGTCGCACTGGCCCTGGTGGGAGGATTGCTTGGGCTGGCTCTCCTGAATCGTTTTACCTTCCAGGCGCTTGACATTCTGACAATGCTGGGCTTTGTGATTTTGATCGGAACCGTGGTCAACAATGCGATTCTGATTGTTCATCAGGCGTTGAACCTGATCCGCGACGAAGGGATGGAGTCGGTGGCTGCGGTCTGCGAAAGCGTACGAACTCGCATGCGGCCTATTTTTATGAGTACGTTGACGACAGTTCTCGGCATGTTACCTCTTGTGGTTCCAATTCCTGGTCGCGTTGATGGTCGATGGGAATGGGTTGCCGGCGCGGGAAGTGAGTTGTATCGGGGTTTGGGGAGCGTTGTGCTGGGTGGCCTGATTGTTTCGACGGTGTTTACGCTGGTGCTTGTTCCGTCTGCATTCAGCCTGGTCATGGACGCCCAGATTCAGGTGGGGCGGCTGGCTGATTGGCTTCGAAAACGAGCCGGTTCGTCGTCGCCACCGGTAGGGGATATCCCGAAGGGGATTGTTTAGCAGCCCGCTGAAAAACGGGACTGGCTCGAACAGGAAACCTGACAACTCGATGGTTTCCTGCCGTCCTGCGTCTCCGTCCCGATTTTTCAACCTACAGTTAGGGCTGGATCGCTTTATGCGAATTCCGGGCAGATGTCGGCGGTTACGTTGGTGCAGACCAAAAAAACGACTGAATACGTCTGCGGCAGTAAATCGTTGGTGTTGCTTTCCCAGATGTCATGCTCTGGTTAGAATCGCGTTAAAGTTCGTAGTGATTCGACTGGGAAAGCCGATTTTCTTTCGGGTTACGGAGGCCGAACGGACGATTTTCGTAGTCTGTTTCAGACAGATGACACGGACAGGCGGCCATGTCGCCAAACTCACTTGTTTTAGCGAAGGGACATTGAATGCAGGTCGCAATTACCTGCCGACACGGCAGCATCAGACAGGATCTCCACGAATATATTACTCGAAAGTCCGAGAAGCTGGTGCGATACCTGGATCAGGTGAGTGAGATTGATGTAACGATTGAATTCGAAGGGAATCGAGTCAGCGTAGAAATGCTTGTTGAAATCGAGGGGTACCACAGCATCGTGGCCCATGTGGAAGGGGAGGACGTTGGAGCAACGTTCGACAAAACGCTCCACAAGATGGAGCACCAGGTTCATAAGTACAAGGAAAAGCAGCGAGACCACCGGAGAGATAAGCCACTGAATGCGGCAATTGAGGCTGCAGAGCAGGCTGCTGCGTCCGAATCGGAAGAATCGGATGAAAGTGCGTCCTGATAACGTTGAATGGTAAAGGTTGGCGGACGACGCTGTGTCGTTTCTCCGGCCCCGGACGGCTCCGGCCCCGGAAGGCTCAGGGCTCAATCTCTTTCACATCGTCATTTCGGTCGATGCTCCGTCCAGACAGGGCGGATCGTTCTCCGGAGTGGATTTCGGTAGCATAGTTTCAGTTCGAATTGCATTAGAAGAAGTAGTGTCGCAAATGAAGCTCACAGATTTTGTGGTTCGCGAAGCCATCGTTCCATCGTTGACATCCACCACCAAGGAAGAAGTAATCCGTGAAATCGTTGCCAGCCTGAAGTCGACGGGCGTTTTTCGCGCGGAAGACGAGGAAGCGGTTGTTGCGGCAATTATGAAGCGTGAGGAGCTGGGTTCAACGGGCATCGGTAACGGCGTTGCTGTTCCGCATACCAAGCATCCTTCCGTGGAAAAGCTCTCTGCGGCTGTCGCTATTTCTCGCACCGGAGTGGATTTTGCCAGTCTCGACGGGGAAGACGTTTTCATTCTTTTCCTGCTGGTGTCGCCGCCGGATCGCCCGGGCGACCATCTTCGGGGCCTGGAGAACATCTCACGCCATCTGCGAAGCCAGGACTTCTGTAACTTCCTTCGACAGTCGACTACGGAAGTTGACATCTGGGACCTGCTTGTCGAAGCGGATGATGGTGATCGGGAGTAGTTTCGGAGTCTGTCCGAATGCCGATCGGAGGGACTGGAGGTTCTGATCGGCTGAGGCGTGAATGAGCGGTCGATGTTGGCCGCTAATCCGGGAGGGCGTTACATGGGCGATCAGGAAGTCGTGAGCGCGGTGGTCGAGTTGACCGTGCCGAATGGGCTGCATCTGACGCCAATTTCTCAGATCGTCAGTTGTGCAAGTCCCTTTCAGGCATCGGTGACTCTTGGCTTTGACGGCAAGACTGCCGACGCCAAATCCATCTACGACCTGATGCTGTTGGCGGCGCCATGTGGTGCAAAGCTGCAGGTAGATGCTCGAGGTACCGATGCGGGGCCAGCGATTGAGGCAATGAAATCCCTCTTTTGTGGCGGTTTTATTATTGCCGATTGAGAACGCACCAGTGGATGCTCGACCGGACGTTCATCCATAAGACGCTGAGTTCCGGCCTGCCAGGCTGGATCGTCCTCATTGCTGGTAGTTCAGCATGGGATTCATTAGTCTGCTGGCTCTGGCGTCGTTCTGTGCGGCGACTGTCGATTGGTGGTTGGCGTTCCGCTCCGGAATCGCCCGTGCCCCAAGGGGTTGATGAAGATCGGAGCGTCTTGAGGCGTTATGCAGGTTCGAAGCGGAATTGCGGTTTCACCAGGAGTTGTGACGGGTCCGGCACTTGTGCTGGGTTCCGAGAACTTTCGTATCCCCCGAAAGTACGTCACTCAGGACGCAGTTGACACGGAATTGCATCGTTTTCATACCGCACTGGATATTGTATGCGGACAGATCAAGGGCAACGAGCAGCTGGTTTCCAGCCAGTTGGGCGCCCAGTATGGGGCAATTTTCACCGCACATCTTCAGATGGCGCGCGATCCAAAACTGATCGCTGAAATCGAGAAGCTGATTCGGGAACAGTCACATTCACCTGAATACGCGGTCAGCCGGATTCTGCGGAAATTTGCATCCCAGCTTGAAGCGTTGGGTGACCGTTACTTGTCCGAACGGGCAATGGATATTTTCGATCTGGAGAAGCGATTGCTTCGCCAGTTGCTTGGTGAAAGTCGCGAAGAACTTTCGAGTCTGACTGAGCCTGTTGTGATTCTCGCTCACGATTTGACGCCTGGCGAGACGGCAACCCTGGATACAAAGTACGTTTTGGGATTCGCTACGGAAGTCGGCGGTCATACAAGTCACACCGCAATTCTCGCGGGCGCCCTGGAAATTCCTGCCGTCGTTGGGTTAGGCCGCTGTCTTGCGGGAGTATCTGGTGGTGAAACGGTCATTCTGGATGGTGATCACGGACAGGTGATCATCGAGCCGGATGACGCAACAGTCACCCGATTTCATGCATCGCGAGCCAGAAACCTCAGGGTCACTGAGCGGCTGGAACAGCTGGAGAATCTGCCTGCTGAAACGTCTGACGGGGAACAGGTGACTTTGCTCGGAAACATCGAGTTTCCGGAAGAAGTGCAGCAATGCATAAAACGCGGGGCTGATGGCATTGGTTTGTATCGGACCGAATTCCTCTACCTGAGTGGTAATAAGGAGCCAACGGAAGAGGATCACTATTCGGCCTACTGCCGTGTGCTGGAAGCATGTGGAGATTTGCCTGTCGTTGTGAGAACGCTGGATATCGGTGCGGACAAAGTGCCGGGCCCTCTCCAGAAGCAGTTTTCTGAAAGCCTGAATCCAATGCTCGGGTTACGCAGCATTCGGCTGAGCCTTCGGAATACCCCGCTCTTTAAGACACAGTTGAGGGCCATTCTTCGCGCTTCGGTTCATGGAAATGTGCGAGTCATGTTTCCACTGGTCTCGACGTTACTCGAGTTTCGGCAGGCTCGAATGATTTTGATGGATGTCATGGAGGATCTGGAGGACGAAGGTATTCCATTCAAACGGGATATCCCGATTGGCATGATGATGGAAGTGCCGTCGGCAGTGTTACTGGCGGAAGAGTTTGCGCGAGAGGTTGATTTCTTCTCAATTGGTACAAACGATTTGATCCAATACACTCTTGCGTGTGATCGTTCCGATCCGTCTGTTGCCAGTCTTTATCGTTCCGGGGACCCATCTCTGCTCCGTTTGATACAGATGGTTGTGAAGGCAGCCGAAAAACACTCCAGACCCGTGTCTGTTTGTGGACAAATGAGCTCCGATCCAAGATTCATTCCATTGCTTCTCGGTTTAGGGCTGCGGACTCTGAGCGTCACACCACATGCAATTCCTCGTTTGAAAGAAGTGATTCGAAACCTTTCGATCACGGAAGCAGAGCGAATTGCGACTCATGCGTGCGAGCTCGATCTGGCTCGCGATGTCGAACATTTTCTGCTTGGCGAACTGTCTCGGATTTGCCCCGATCTGGTCGTTTAGCAGCTACGAATACAAAGATTGTTGCGAGGTTTGCTCGCAGGGATTCACCGAAAACACCCGCCGATCTCACCATCGGCAAGAGTAGATTGTTGAGAAGTTCACTATGAAAAAAGAAATGCTGATCAATGTTTTGCAGCCCGAAGAAAGTCGGATTGCAATCGTTGAAGATGGCGTGCTCGAAGAACTGTACGTCGAACGCAGCAGTGCCGAAAACTACGTCGGAAACATCTACAAAGGCCGCGTGGTTAATATTGAGCCCAGTATTCAGGCCGCATTCGTCGACTTTGGAGTCGGGCGAAATGGTTTCCTGCATGTCAGCGATGTGGAGTTTCAGTACTACAAACATCTGCTGAAGGACGGCGAGAATGCAGAGGAAGACGAAGAGGAAGATGACAATCGAGGGCGTTCCCGCCGTCCACCTCGTCATTTGAACGAACGGAATGTGCGTAATAAGCCACCGATTCAGAAGATTTTTCAGCGAGGCAGCGAAGTTCTCGTTCAGGTGATCAAAGAGGGAATCGGAAATAAGGGGCCAACCCTCTCGACGTACATCTCAATTCCCGGTCGCTACCTGGTGCTGATGCCAGGGCTGCAGCGAGTCGGTGTCAGTCGGAAAATTGGTGACGAAAAGACCAGACGCCAGTTGCGACAAACAATGAAAAACATCCAGCCTCCCAACGGGTTGGGTTTCATTATTCGGACAGCGGGCATCGATCGCGAAGAAGCGGATTTGCGCCGCGACCTGAACTACCTGTTGCGACTGTGGGGCACGATTGTTCGCCGACTGAAAGACACCCCTGCGCCGGCAGGGATCTACGAAGAAAGCGACATGATCATTCGTACGATTCGCGATATCTACAACGGCGAAATTGACAGCGTCGTGATCGACGAAGATGCCGCCTGCGAACGTGCCCGTGAATTCATGAAGATTGTCATGCCCGGCCAGGTGAATCGGATTGAACGCTACGAAGGTACTGAGCCGCTCTTCAACAAGTATGATATTGAAGACGAAATTGCTCGGATTCAGGACCGTCATGTACCTTTGCAGGGCGGCGGATCACTGGTGATCGACCAGACGGAAGCACTGGTGGCGATCGACGTCAACAGCGGAAGTTTCCGCGCGGACAATGATCCGGAGGAAAGCGCATACCAGATGAATTTGCGTGCAGCCGAAGCGATTGCACGGCAGATTCGCCTCCGGGATCTGGGTGGCGTTATCGTCAACGACTTTATCGACATGCGGCAGGAAAGACATCGTCGCGGTGTCGAACGAGCCATGCGTGACGCGGTGAAGCGGGATCGCGCCCGAACGCGTGTCTTAAGAATCAGTCCCTTTGGTCTGATTGAAATGACTCGCCAGCGTATCCGCCCGTCGCTGCGAAGAAGCGTCTACGAGAACTGCCCGGCCTGCAACGGTGTTGGTCAGGTCAAGACGGCAGAAAGTCTGTCAATCGAAGTGATGCGACTGGTGATGGCGGGTTCCGCTCATGAAGATGTGAGCAAGATTGTGATTGAAGTTCACGATCGAGTCGGGCACTACCTGAACAACAAGAAACGCAAGGACATTACGAGAATTGAAGACGAGAACGATCTGCTGATTCAGATTGTTGCAAGGTCGGATGTATCGTTTGAGCATTTTACGTTTCGGTGTGAAGACGACCACGGCAAGGAAGTTCAGGCAGTCTGACAGCAGGTTGTGTTCTCCCCAGTGCCGGAAATCTGAGTACCAAGTGTGAAACAACCTGCATTTACCGCTCGAACATTCCGAATGTGATCGCTACAATCCGCGATTCGCAACCGGAACCAAAGTTCCTTACTGTATTTCTGTTCAGTTTTTTCGATGTGCTTGTTCGGTCTCTTGGCCGACGTACTGAGGTAGTGTCTCGATGTTTGCTGTGATTGAAAACGGAAGCCGTCAGCATCGCGTTCAGGAAGGCGATTTCCTTTCGATGGATTATCAGGCAGATCTCCAGGCAGGAGCATCGGTGACCTTTGACAAGGTGTTTCTGGCGAATGCCGGAGCCTCAAGTGTCATTGGTCGTCCGACCATCGAAGGCGCGACAGTTGTCGGTGAGGTTGTAATCGCCGAGGAGAAGGGGCCGAAGCTGGAAATTCAGAAGCTTCGCCGCCGAAAGAATTCACGTCGCCATACCGGGCATCGACAGAAATATACCCGCGTGCAGATTAAATCGATCAGCGTCCCGGGACTTCAGGTGGCAGAACAGCCTGCGGCTGAATAGCCCGCATTGATTATGCTGCCTGCGTAGGGAATATCACGAAACGAGGTCAGTCTGCCACGGCAGACTCGCCTCGTTTTTCATGCGCGCAGGGAATTGTTTCGGCAGGATTTGCGGGTCCCTGATGGTCGACACTAAGGGTAAACCGGCGACACAACTCCATTGCGCCTCCGTTAGTCCCATCGAATTGAATCCTTTGCCATGACCGATGACAAGCCCCGAGTAATCGCCGTAATGCCAGCATACAATGCGGCAAGCACGCTTGAGCGGACTCTGAAGGATATTCCAGAGGGTGCGGTTGACGAAGTGATCCTGGTGGATGATTGCAGTCGGGACAATACCGTGGAGGTTGCGGAATCGCTGGGGATCACGGTCATTCGCCATGAAAAAAACACGGGCTACGGTGGGAATCAGAAGACGTGTTATACGCACGCAATGCAAAAGGGGGCCGATATCGTTGTGATGATCCATCCGGATTATCAATACGACAGTCGAGTGATTTCTGTGGCGGCGGAACTTATCCGTCTGGGGAACTGCGATGTCATTCTGGGCTCTCGGATTCGGACCCGAGCCGAGGCGCTTGAAGGCGGGATGCCGGGGTGGAAGTACATTGCCAACCGATGCTTAACAATTACGGAAAACGTGGCTCTGGGGCAGAATCTGGGAGACTTCCATAGTGGTTTCCGGGCGTACCGTCGCGAGGTTCTGGAGACGGTGCCGTGGCAGGAGAACTCCGACGACTTCGTCTTTGACACTCAGTTTCTCGCCCAGGCAGTCGCTTTTGGATTTCGACTCGGGGATATCCCCGTCCCGGTTCGTTACTTCGCCGAGGCCTCCAGTATCAATTTCCGACGCAGTACACGCTACGGTCTGTTGACTCTCTGGGTGATGGCGCTGTTCTGGCTCAACAAGCTGGGACTTTATCGTTCCCGCATCTTCAGAAAGCGATGATCTCAGGGTCTGACTGTACAAAGACATATCTCCGCTTGACAATGCTCCCTGCAAGCGTTAGAGTTCAAGAGGAATTTTCACTATCGGGAACATGATTCTCTGAGTTTGTTAGTGAGAGTTCGCAGGGCAGAGCGTCAATCCGAAGCTGGGGATCTCAGCTTTGGCATCTGTTTGAGTGAGGTTCTCGTCTTTTTTTCGTCCTGGAGGTGATCATGGTCAATCGTTTGTTTCGCCCGTTCCGTCGTCGGGCATTTACTTTGATTGAGCTGCTGGTGGTGATTGCAATCATTGCAATTCTCATCGCTTTACTGCTGCCCGCGGTACAGCAGGCTCGAGAAGCGGCTCGACGAACACAGTGCCGCAACAACATGAAGCAGCTCGGACTTGCGCTTCATAATTACCACGATGTACACAACACATTTCCGCCCACTCAGATTTTCACCTACTTCACCGCAGCACCTGGTGGCGCGGGAGTTCCAAGGAACCATACCTGGATTTCATTGATCCTTCCGTATCTGGAACAGGCAAATCTCTACAGCTCGATCAATTTTTCTGAGCCAATGTTTAATCCGAGCACTGGTCAGTTTCAGCAATTGGCAAACGGACAGACCATTGTGTCTCAGCAGTTGCCTACTTTGCAGTGTCCATCGGATCCCGGATTCAGCGGCAACACGGGGATCTCTCACGGCCTTTCGCATACGAACTATGCAGGCACGATGGGTTGGGACTGGTGGTACCGCCAGAACCATCCGATTTCAGGTGCGTTCCAGAATCTTGGGAACACCCGTATCCGGGACATCGTGAAAGGAACATCATCAACAATTCTTGTTGGCGAATGTTCGACACAGGGATTCGAGCCACCGGCTGGCATTCCTGGTCACTTGCGAAGTGGCGGCGGTCGCTTGCGTGGCGGTGGTGGCGGCAATGCCGTTTTCCGCGCTGCTTTGATTGCTCCCGGTACAAATTCGGACGTGATGACGAGCTATAACCTGACTCGGGCAGATGGCGCACAGGGAGCAGGGTTTTGGTGGAAGGGTGCACCTTACGCGTGTCAGCCAACGTATCTGTCGTGTTTCGGTATGAACAACAACTGGCCTGGTCCAAGCAGCGTCCACATTGGAGGGGCTCAGTACCTGTTCGCTGATGGATCGGTTCACTTCATTTCCGAAAACATTCAACACAGTGGTGCATGGGATACGAACAGCTTGTGGCAGTCACTGAATAGTGTCACACTCCAGGCTGGCATGGTTATTCCGAGCGAATTCTAAATTGATTTGTTGGATTTCCTGGGGGGTAACGCTGCGTGCGTTGCTCCCCTTGTTTTTTGAATCTTCACTTTTTTTGAGGGAGCTCCGATGTTTGGTCGTCTGATCTGTGTCGCTGCGATAACAGTTTGTCTCGGTGGCTGCGGCGGGCAGGGATCCGGTCAACTGCCAGTTGTTCGAGTCAAAGGGACGGTGCTGCTCGATGATAAGCCACATGGGCCGGGCACTTTGACCTTGACTCCCAAGAGCAGTGGGACGGGCGATACGCGCCCCGTGATCGGTGGAACCATCAAAGACGATGGCAGCTTTGTGCTTACGACATATAACACTGGCGATGGTGCCCCTGTTGGGGAATACAGCGCCGTCCTGGGAGATGGCAAGGCAGCCAATGCAGGCTCAACCGACCCTGCTGAAATGATGGCGGCTGTAACAGGCTCTGCTGCTCAAACGGATGAAATTAAGGTGACGGTCCCGGAGGGAGGCACGGAAACACTGGAAATGCGATTCACTACTGTGAAGAAAGCTCAGAAGAACGTTCCTGCTAATACACCACTGGGTACCACGCCGAACTGACGAAGGTGATCTCCTTGTCGCAAGCCATCAGATCTGTCGGGTTTCTTGCTTGCCTTTTCTGCACGCTGGTTACGGGGTGCCGGGATCGCTCAGAAGACGTTGGGGGAATGACTGTCGATGAAGCTGAAACAGTGATTCCCTGGCTGGAGGATGTGACGGAAAAGTCAGGAATCTGTTTCCGTCACAACCCGGGGGATCTGTCGGCTTGCGAGATGACATCGATCATGGGTTCCGGTGTCGCGGTGGTCGATTTTGACCTCGACGGCATGAATGATCTCTACTTCGTGAATGGGGCGGTTCAGCCGAATGAGTATCGCGAGGATCAACTTCTTCGCCAGTTTCCTCCCGGCGTTTTTACGGAAACAAGTCCACCGGAACTGGCGAAGTCTCCGGGATTCGGCATGGGAGCCTGGTGGGGAGACTACGATGCAGACGGTTTCCCTGACCTGTACCTCACCAATGCCGGTGTCAATCAATTACTGCACAATTGCGGCGACGGTACCCTGAAATTGGTTGCAGGCGAACTGCAGCGTGATCCGGCTGTTTGGAGTACAGCTGCTACGTGGGCAGATTCGAACTCTGATGGACTGCTTGACCTGGTGGTCGTCAATTATGTCGACTATGTCCCGGGGCAATACTGCGAAGGTGCCGATGGAAAGCGCGATTTCTGCGGCCCTTCTACCTACGAGGGTACAGTTGACCGACTTTGGATCAACCTCGGTTTTGATTCTGAGAACGGGCTTTTTCGCGATGAGACGGTTCAGTCCCAGTTGGGGGACGTGGTGGGTAAAGGATTGGGGGTCGTGGCGGATGACTTCAATCAGGATGGATTGATTGACTTTTATATCGCTAACGATATGGAACCCAATCGCCTGTGGCTTCAGCAGGAGAACGGCGAGTTCCACGACGAAGCTGTATTGCGAGGTGTGGCACGAAATGGCTTTGGGCACTCAGAAGCCAGCATGGGTGTCCTGACTTCCGATTGGAACGAAGATGGGCACCCGGACCTGCTGTTGGCGCATCTCACGGGAGAGACAAACACACTTTTCCTTTCAGATTCGGGGGGGTTTTGGAGCGACCAGAGTTCATCTTCGCGGCTGGGCCCATCGAGCTTGCCGGATACAAGTTTTGGTCTTTGTCAGGGTGATCTGGACTGCGATGGTATTCCGGAATTACTTGTCGCAAACGGTGGTGTCAGAAGAGTTTCCTCGGAGAATTACGGGGACGAGCCTCTGGCAGCTTATATTCAGGCGAACAGAATGTATTCAAGGGATAAGACCAGCCTTACATTCGTTGATTCCAGCAGATTGGGCGGAGAGTTCAGCACACAATTGGAAGCCAGTCGAGGTCTGGTGGCTGCGGATTTGAATCGGGACGGTCATCTGGAAGTGATCGTTTCGAATTGTGCCGGAGACGCTCATGTCTTTGAAAGTACGGCGGGCGCCGGCAATAACTGGGTCGCATTCCGGCTTTTTGATTCGTCGTCGAAGGGGAACCGGGAAGCTATTGGTGCGGTGCTGCGAATGAGATCCAGTCGAGGGGAACGTATTCATCGGATCAATCCATATCAGGGATACTTGTCGCAACAGGATATCTGGTGTCATCTGGGCGTTGCGGGGGATGTCGAGTTTCAGTCCATCGAAGTGACGTGGGCCGATGGAGTCAGAGAGAGTTTTCCGGGCGGTGCCACAAACACGTGTTGGGCGCTGGTTCGAGGGGGACGACTGGTTAGAGTTCCGGTTGGTGCCTGTGACCAGTCTGAGGATTTCAAATGAAACGCTGGCTTATGATGTCAGGCGTTTTCGTTGTCCTGCTTTTCGCAGTCTGGCTGGCAGGCAAGCGAAGCGACGTTGCAACTGCGTCTATTCCGGCTGTGGACATCAGCCACCTTCATCCGTTGGTCGCAAAAGCAGTTGATGCATCGCGTGCGGAGGTTCAGGCCAATCCGTCTTCGGGCGAATCATGGGGGCGATATGGGATGGTGCTCCTGGCTCATGAATTCAGGACGGCAGCTCGAGAGTGTTTTGGTCAGGCTGCAAAACTAGAGCCGGACAATCTTCGATGGCCTTACTTCACTGGATTTTCATTCGAGGACTCAGATTACAAAGCAGCCTTCGACTCTTACCGTCGGGCCATTGAAATCGACACAACGTATGTGCCGCTGCTGCTGCGCTGCAGCTATGTCTGCATGCAGTTGGGGGAACTGCCGAACGCGGAACGGTTCCTTTTACTGGCCAAACAGTTAGAACCGGGTAATCCTTTCGTGCTGGTCGCGCAGGGGCATTACCTCCAGATGCTTGGGAAGCCGGAAGAAGCCGAACGGAGCTTTGAATCGGCATTGGAAATCAAAGGATGGATAGCCACCCCTGCATTACTTGAATTGACTAAACTGGCCGTACGTCGGGGAGATTTTTCACAGGCACTGAATTATCAGCGGAGACTGAAAGAGTACCCGGAAACAGCAAGAGTTGAGTCCCCGGACCCGGTTCTCGCAGGAATTCGAGAGTTTGAGGGGTTGTCCAAGGATCTTGCTGAACGAGCAGACACTGCATTGGCCCGAGGTGATGTTGCCTCCGCAATTCGTGACTACGAGAAGTTCCTGATGGAACGGCCGGATATGCCTACCGCAAGAACAAATCTGGCCAGAGCCTATTTTGTAGCCGGGAGGCTCGATGACGCGATGCGAGAATATCAAATCGTTCTTGAACGCTTTGGCGACGTTGTGGCTGCCATGTTTGGGGTAGCTGCCGTCTATGAGCAGACCGGCGAGATTGAATCCGGCATCGAACAGTACAGGAAGATTCTCAGCGTCAAGCCTGATGAGGAGCGGGCGTGGTTTGAGTTGGGACTGCTGCAACAGAAGCAGGGCCGGAACGAAGATGCGATGCAGTCTTTTCGGATGGCTGTCAGCTCGAACCCTGGTTTTCCTCAGGCTCAATTGTCTTTGGGCATATTGTTGACTGAGCTTGGGGACTATCAACAGGCAGAAGAGTGTTTTCAGCGGGCGGCGAAACTTGTTCCCGGTGACCCGATTCCGTTGCAGTACCTGCAGCAGGTGAGAAAACTGAGCGAGGATGATTCCACCAACTAGGTTGAGATGGTCTTTAAAGAGTTCATGATTACCGGCAGTTGCAGGAAATTGTAGACGTCATTTCGCTGGACGTCGTTTCCGGCAACGCGATTTGAAGATTGACTTGATGAGTGCAAATTCCCGGACCCTTTCAAGCTGGATTAGTCTGGTCAGTTTATTTGCCCTGCTGGCTTGCGTTGCCATTTGGGAAGTAAAGCGGCAAAGCAGTTTGGAACGGACTGCTCCGACTCCAGCCGCGAAGGGGCTGGTTGATTGTCCGGAGCATCTCCCGCAGCCCGATATTCGCCCTGTTGGCATTGGTCTAAAGGATGTCACCACACAATTGGGCGTTCATTTTCATCACGTAATTGGGCCGCTCGGCACTTATTTCATGCCAGAGTCGATTGGTTGCGGCGGTGCGCTGGCAGACTTCAATGGAGATGGAAGTCTGGATTTGTTTTTAGTGAATGCCGGACAGTCGCCCAAAGCTGTTTCTCCGCTGGATTCGATTCCCGGAAACCAAATCTGGTTGCAAACGAACGACGGAATGTTTGTGGAATCGACTGTGCAGTCAGCTCTTGGAGACAAAGGATATGGTTCAGGATGTGCAGTGGGGGATGTAAACAACGATAATGCACTGGATGTCTTCGTGTCGAACTATGGTTGCGACCAGCTTTACCTGAATGATGGAACAGGACGATTCGAAAATGTTACTGAGTCGGTCGGTATTGCTGAAAGTGCCTGGGGTACCTGTGCCGCGTTCTTTGACTATGATCGCGATGGCTGGCTGGACCTGATTGTAATTAATTACACGCACGACCCTGAATACGATCATAGTATTGCATGTGGGTTCAGGGCGGGGCTGGTTAGCTATTGTGGTCCGCATAAGTTTCAGCCAACGGTTGATTGTCTTTATCATAACGATGGGTATGTCGAACAAAGCGATGGTTCAATGACACTTCGGTTTACAGACGTGACTGAAGCTGCGGGGCTGAGCGAGTGTCGCTCATATGGATTCGGAGTCTTGGTTGCGGACTACACCCGGGATGGCTGGCCGGATATTTTTGTCGCAAATGATGGTGCGGCAAACCTGTTGTGGGTCAATCAAAAGGACGGGACATTCATCGAAGAAGGCGTAGAGCGGGGTGTTGCCTACAATGAACGTGGGAACGCTGAAGCCGGAATGGGCACGGCTCTGGGAGACGTGAACGGCGATGGGACTCTTGACCTTGTCGTCTCACATTTATCGACTGAATCAACGACTCTTTACCTGGGCGGTGCAGACGGAAGTTTTGTCGATTCCACCAAATCGCATTCTCTGGATGGCCCCACGATGCAGCACACTGGTTGGGGCGTCGCGTTAGTTGATCTCAATCACGACGGATTTCTGGACTGCCCCATGGTGAATGGACTTGTTGTTCCATGTCATTCCGGTTTTCCGTTTCATGGTGAAGATGAGTTTCAGGTACGACATGATCAAATCGACGACCCTCAGGCCTATTGGCTGGACTACGCTGACCGTAATGTTCTGATGATGGGGCATTCTTTGAAGCAAATGGAGAGTCGCCCGGAATTGGGCGGCGACTTTTGTGCAGCAATCGGTTCCGGGAGATCCCTTATTCACGGAGACATAGATTCTGATGGCGATGTTGATCTGGTTGTGACCAATTGTGGTGGTCCGGCGAAGATTTATCGTAATGAACTTGTCAGAGAAGGTCACTGGTTGATCATCAGCGCGTGGGACCCGGTGTTGAAGCGGGATGCTTATGGCGCTGAGATTACTCTCGAGGGGTCAGGCAAAACTCTGGTTGGATTGCTGAATCCGGCCGGTAGCTATCTGGCGAGCAATGAGCCTGTTGTGCACTTCGGGCTGGGTGAAATGGTGCAGTATGATCGAATTCGCGTTCGATGGCCGGATGGGCCGGTGGAGACGTCGTTGGAGGAGTTTGATGGCGGCGTCGCCGATCGCCGTTTGCGATTGATTCGCGGGGAAGGTCGATTGCTTCCCTGAGATGTGTTGCATGCCTTGCCAGTGTGTCTGTCGTTGACTTCGTTGCAAAGAGTTTCTGATGCCGACGGAATGGGTAAGTGAGTTTCAGCCAGCGGACCTGATCTGGGTTTGCCTGAACATTGTTGTGATCAGTGCGTTGTACGTACCCGGTATGCTTGCCGCAAGCACGGCTGATCCTCCTGGGAGAAACTTCGTGTTCCGGACGGCCTTAGCCGTTGGTGTTCTGTGTGTCGGCTGGTGTCTCTTCGGCTACACCCTTGCGTTCTCTCCATCGGCCGGGACGGTTCCGAATACATCAACGACTTCTGAATCGGCGATGAAGGACATGCAGGCAATGATGGAATTCGAGCATGCGCGGCCTGATCTGACCCGCGATATGGGTAAAGGAGGACTCATCGGTAATGGCGACGCGGTTGGTATGCTGGGCACTGGTCCTTCCGGAGATAATGAAGTTGTCAACTATCCCGTTCGTCTGCCATATCCGCATTTGCCACAGTCATCTGTCGCGATTTGTCATATGTCCATCATGATCGCTTTTGCATCCCTGTGGCTATCCAATGCAGCAAGCCGTTTTGGCACATCCCATCTCGTCATTTGCTCGCTGTTATGGCAGTTGATTGTCTATTGTCCGGTTGCTCACTGGATCTGGGGAAACGGGTGGTTTTCCCACTCGGGTGGCTGGGATGGTGGCGGAGCACTGATTCTTCTTGGAGCATCGTTGTCTTGCGTCGCTGCATGTTCGTTGACGGGACGGCGTTTTGACGCAGAAGAGAGCTTTGGCTGTACCCGGCGGATCGTGGGAATGACTTGTTGTGTGCTGGGGGCCTTATTTGTCAATGCCGCGTATTCGTTGTCTATCTCACCGCTGATCACCATTATCTGGATGAACACTTTGGTGTCAGTGGCATCCGGTGCGCTTGTTTCTGTGTTCATGAAACAACGGCTCACTGGCACATCCGATTTGGAATCGATGATCCTTGGCATGGTGAGCGGAATGGCAGCAATTGCGTCAGGAGCGGGAGTACTCAGCGTTCAGGCCGCATTTATTGTCGGTGGAGTTGCCGGAGGATTGGTTCCATTGACAAGCATCCTTTTGCACAGAAACGCTTCTCAAATGGTTGTATTGTTCGGAGTGGCAGCTGCGGTGGGCATGTTGCTGACTGGTGTCTTTGCTTCTTCGATTAATGGTCCGGTACAGCCTGGCGGACGCCTGGTGACAGGGTGGATTGAAAGTGGCAATTTCGAGCTGCTGCTGATGCAGGCGAAAGGGATTGGTGCGACCGTCTTACTTTCGTTGGTTACTGCTTTTCTGATATCAGGCCTTGTTCTGCTGACTGGAGGAATGAAGGCAGTACCTGAATGTCAACCTGAATAGCTATCTGTCCGTTGAAACACCGGACAGGCACGCAGGACGACTGGAAACTGTCGTGTTTTAAGGTCTCCAGCTTAAGCCAGTCCCGTTTTTTAACAGGCTGCTATTCCGGTATTTCGAAGAGTCTCCCACTTGCTTCCAATGCAACCAGCCTTGTGGATCTACCCCCGCTTTTCAGCAGGTAGCTGGAGTGAAGGCCCGAGGGCCAGCGGATTTGTATTGTCGCTTCATCTGCGGAATCAAACAGGATTCTGCGACTGTTTGCTGCCAGATATCCGCCGTCCGAATTCACAAAGAATGTTGTCAGATGCCCTTGTTCCGTGATATCAATCCGGGTGCCAACCGCATTTCGATTGGACGAAGTACCGATCAGATCCAGTGAACAGCGGTGCGTTTGGGTTGCACTGGAATTGTTCTTCAGAATGGCTGCCTCCTGATCCTGATGAACGATGACAACATCCGGCATCAGGTCCATGTTGTAGTCAAGTATCGCGACGGCCCTGCCAAGCGTTGGTTTCATGAAATAGGGGCCTGCTTTGGCGGACGTTTCGGTGAATTGCCCCGGCTTTTCTTGAGAATACAGCTGAGCTGTCATCTTCCATGGCTGAAGTCCCGTGTTGTCTTCGTAAATGTGGCCATTGGCGACGATGATGTCGAGCAGACCGTCTGCATTGAAGTCCGAACACTGTGCCCCGAACCCAAGTTTGTCCAGACTTGGTGTCATGAGGTTGGTACGCTGGCCTGATTCAATAAATGAGAGCTCACCTGAATTCTCATAATACGAATTCGGTTCCTGAAAGAAGTTTGTGACATAGAGATCGATTCTCGCATCACGATTCATGTCACCAACAGCTATGCCCATGCCAGCCTGAGATCGGCCCGATGCGTCAAGAGCCGTCCCGGATATCAGCCCCACTTCATCAAATACCGGACAGCGACCGCCGTCGTCAGAAATGTTGTGAAACAGGAAGTTTGGGACTCCATCGTTAGCAACATAGATATCCATTCTTCCGTCGTTGTCGAAGTCAGCAGCGACCACTCCAAGTCCCCTTGATGCGGGTCTTATGATACCTGATGGTTCGGAGTCATCCGTGAATGAATCATCTGCGTTGTTCGTCCAGATTCTGTCTGGTTGCCCTTCAAATACTGCCGGGTCGCATACGACGAAGCTCAACTGCCCGTTACGACAGGTTCGCATTTCCTCCAGATAGTTAGTCGAGTAGATATCGCAGAATCCATCAGAATTAAAGTCTGCGGTCGCGATCGATGTGGTCATTTCGTTTGGCAGAGAGAATTCAGATTGCAAAGGCGTGAATGTGCCATCGCCGTTGTTCTTCAGAATATCATTCGCTCCAAGGTTGCTGACAATGACATCATCAAATCCATCGTTATCGAAGTCTACGACCGCTCCGCCAAGGCTATAATTCGAAATTCCCATGCCGGACGCCTGCGTTGCTTCTTTGAAAACTCCTGATACGTGGTTTCTGAAATACGGATTCTCGACAGCAGTCGATGCTATGGAGCCATTTTCATTGAGAGGACTTCCTTGCAGGAAATAAAGATCGGGCCGACAATCCTTGTCCGCGTCGACGACAAGTACTCCCCCACCCATGCTTTCGATGAGGTAATGCTGGCCGGAGGCACCATTGTTGAACTGAAAATGAACATTGATGGAAGCATGGACGTCGTCGAAAACAATTTCGCTTCCGGTTGAATCTGGTTGCACCGGGAGATGCTCGCCGGGTTGTTCGGCAGGACTGCTGCCGGATTGGGCCAGTCTCTCGGGCAGGGTATCAAGGACGTCAAGGCACAATGACGTTGATGTGAATTCGGTTCCCTGCAGTTGATTCCGAAGGTTGCTGAGTGCTGCGTGATTCGGGGTGTAGAGCAATGCCAGATTCAGCCAGACCACTGCTTCATCGATGCGGCGAAGCCGTACCAAATGCTCCGCAGCAGTTCTTGCGATTTCGCTGAGTTGGTTGTGGTTGTCTGTGTTTTCATTTGTCGCCCGAATACAGAGCTTTTCCAAAGCATCAAGTTCGACTGAATATTCCAGTAACTGCCTCGATTGTTCAGGTTGATTCAGCTTCGATAAACAGAGTCCAAGAAGGTAACAGGATTCATAATGATAGGGGTGGGTCCGGACGTATGGGATCAGCCACCTCGCGGCCTCGTGCCAGTGCTGCGTTTGATATTCCAGCTTGCCGCTGGCAAATCGAAGAAGGGACTCTGCCGGTATTGCCTCCATTTCAAGTTGCTCAACAATTGCAATTGCTTCGGCCTTCTCGTTCAGCAAAAACATGCTCAACAGGTTTTCGCCGAGCAGGTCGAATTCGCCTTCTTCCGCGGCAAGTTGCTGGAGAGACTTCTCCGGCTGACCACTTTCCCGCAATGCTGCTGCCAAAGCTACTCGAACTTTTTCATGATGGCTCTCGAGGGTTATGGCTTGCTGGAGCGTCTGAATTGTTTGAGAAGGGGGGTAGCCGCTGGCTTCAGGGATGGTGCGATACACAAGCTCATTCAGATCCAGAGGTCTCCGTTCGCGGATTTGCTCGATTTGTTCAAGCATTGATTTGTAATCGTTCAGCATTCGGTAAATGGCGATGAGACGTTCTCGGGCGTCCATATATTCCGGGTTCAATTCCAGTGCGCGAAGAAAATGGTTCCGGCTGCTGATGATGTCAGATTGTTCAATCGACAGTGAGCCCAGCAGGAACTGTGAAGTTGCAAGTTCCTCGCGCGATCCGGAATCGATCGATTTCCAGAGTTCTTCTGCTTTCCGTGTTTCACCAGCTTCGCGAAACAATTGGCCAAGGTAGAGCTTTGGAAGGGCTTCATCTGGTGCAGCTTTAATTCTTTCTTCCAGGCGATTCCTCGCACGAAACACCTGCCCAAGTTCCAGGGCCTTGTCGACATCAGTCTGCCAGTCCTGGGCTAAATTCGCTGACGCAGCGGATCGGGAATCATCGACAGTACGGGACTCCGATGTTCGATACAGAAAGTAGAAAAAGAGCGATGCAGATGCGATAGCGATGGCAGCAATGAAGGTCTTATTTGTCAGGAGATGAACAACCTTCATGATTCAGCCGTTGAACGCAGTGGCGGCCTCAGGTGGCCATGGAATGTTATGGTCTCACAAAGCGGATCCTACGGTTGAGGATCAGAATCCGTGGCTTCGTTCATGCGATAGAGAGGAAGCAGACGGTAGTAGACTTCCAGAGTCAGTGTCGCGAGTGCGGTGGAATAAAGTCGACCACCGTAGCGGCCCCAGGGGTCTTTGGGGTCCCAGCTGCCGGCATTCGGCCCGTCAGAGCGTTGCTCACTGATCAACAAATCGCGAATCGCATTGTTCCAGTCTTCCCACGGCGTTCCTCCGTATTGGTACATTGCAAGTGTTCCGTAGTACCAATAGTAATAGTTGATTTCCGAGAGCCTGGGAAGATTCCGAAGGAGCAGGTCGACTGATTCCCTGCTGGAGTTCGTATCACGGGGATAGCCAAGCATTTGCTGGCAGAAAAGAGCTTCCGCAGTCATGACGGGAGTGACAGGTTCCGTGTCCTGATCTCCCTGTCGAATGTTTCTTCGATATCCGAACAGTCCGCCAGATTTACCCTGGCGGACACTATTCAGGAACTTCTGCATTCGTTCCCGGACACGACTATCGATTGTGACCCCTGCAATCTCAGCACTTTTCAATGACATCATTTGCCAGCCGAACATGCTGACGTCGCCTTCCTGTCCGATCTTGTATCGCCATCCTCCACTTCGAGCATCCTGTTGACTCAGGGTAAAGTTGACAGCTTTGGCTAGCGCTGTTCGCAACCGAATATCGTCGACCTTGCGAAGCGAATACGCCATCGATTCAGCAGTTATGGACATTTCGGCATGGATTCGTGGAATTGTCAGGATGGCTTGCCCGGTGATTTGATAGCAAAGGATATTGCTTGCCATCTCGGTCAGCTGGACCGGCGTGCTGATAGTGGATGGATCGATGATCGGGCCGAGCAGAGTCTGCTTCTGCATTCCGTAGGCTTCGGCAAGTGCGTAGGTGCCCATGGCATGGCAATAATTGCGGGCGAAGTGCGAGGCGTTGCCGTAGAGGTTGCCGTCGTCAGCCTGATGGCTGATGAGCCAGTCGAGGCTTTGGTCGACCACCAGTGCGTACCGCCCGTTCTCGTGTGTATATCCAGCGCCGAGGAATGAAAGGGTAACGAGTGCGGTGAGTCCGGAATCGGCTTCTCGGCCGGCGTAGTCGCGATCAATGCCGTATTCATCGATTTTTACCTGACCTGCTCCGTGGTCGGAGGCATCCCAGTGTCCATCCGGCGACTGATGGGAAGCCATCCATCGAAGACTTGCCTCTACGGCTGCTTCAGATTGCTGTGTGCCACCAAATCTTCTTGCGGCGTTTCGTCGTTGTTCGACGTTTCGCAATTGGTAGGTCATCGGTGGGTTTTCGCGTCGACGAATGGTTGGCAGATCCGTACTGACCAATTCCGCGCCACTGGTGATGGCTTCGCTGAATTCTGGTGCCATCAGTCCAATTCGTACGTCATCGTAGTTACTGGTGAGTGGGATGGGCGTTTGGGCGATCGGTGGAGATTCTCGTTGAGCAAGCGGTGAGGGATTCCTGTCCGGCATCGCTCGTGACGGTCGGGGAACACGCGACTGGAAGGTGCGAGCAGGCCCGGGACGGATGTCTGTAACCCTGACGGATTGACCATCTGACTCGATTGGTTGCGGCTGTGTTGTGGGAGCTCGTTTCTGTTCGATCGTATCCGATATGTCGTCCGGGGCGAGGGGAACAGGGACCGAGTCCGGCGATTCGATGGCTGACACCGCGACGGCTATGTCGTTTGGATTCGACTGAAACTGAAAGTTGGGTGCCGATTGCTGCGGCATTGCTGCCAAAGGGTTGAGTTGCAAATCCACGTCGGCTCCGCGTTGTGGTCTGGTGCGTTCAATCTGCATGGTTGCCACATCCGCCAGATTCTTTTCGACGGAAGTATCGAGATCAGCAATAGGATCTTCGACTGCAGCCTTGCGCGGACCCTCGGCGCCAAAATCATTTGCCAGTGACATTTCCGGAGTGTCCTGTTTTTCGAACTGGCTGATATCTTCAGCACTTGTTGAAAGCGACTCGAGATCATCCGGTTGTTTCTGTGGGACATCGGGTTCCTGAATTTCGGGAGCCGGGTTTTCACTTCGAAGCAGCGGCGTATCCGGCGATGAAAACTGATCTGCCATGGCCGTGTTACCGGAATCGCCCATCAGGAACTCCTGGTCGCTCTGTACCAGAATTTCAACTTCGAATTCCTGTTGAGGCGGTTTATAGACATCTGCAATGGCGACCGTTGTCGCCAGCGGTTCAAACACCTCAAGGCTCAGGAAGCCAACACTGTGAATGAGCAGTGATGCTATCAGCGATTTGAAGGCTATGTGGCGATCTCCCCACCGTGTCACGAGCATGGTCACCAAATGGCAGGTCGATGCGACCAGCGTCGTCAGGAGAAAGAATGCAATCAGGTCGTCGCCGTTGAGAGGGCTGCCATCGACAAGTTTTGTCAATAACTGTCGCAAAGGATTCATGGTGCCGACTCTTCACCCGCAGGCTGAAATGCCAGTGAAAAGCGTTTGATTTCCGCTTCGTGGCAAAGATTCATCACATCCACAATGGCCTGATAGGTTCCTTCACCGTCTCCACGAATCAAAACCGGCTGGTCGGCCCATGCGGCTTTTGCATCTTTGAGCTGCTGACGGACCTCATTGAGGTTTAGTTGCTGCCCGTTGATAGAGATATCTCCGGCGCGAGCAACATTGATGACCAGCGGATCAGGCTCCCTGCTGAGGGATTTCATCGGAGCGGCCGTTGGCAGCTGAATGTCAAACTTCTGTTCAATCTCAGAGAACCGAGTACCAACCATGAAGAAAATGATCAACAGGAACACGATGTCAATCATCGGTGTCAGGTTCAGCGATGGTTCTTCCAGGGAATCGGTTCGGAGCGGCATGAGTTCAGTTTACCGGAAAAAGAGCCGTGACGTTGATTCTGTTCTGGGCCGAAGCCACCGCTCCAGCGTGGGCTTCTGCAGTTGTTTTTGCTTTCAGCACATGACGCATGGCAAGTGTCGCAGGAACGGGGACGCCTGGAATGACAGGCAAGTCCAGTGTCCCACCAAAAATACCTCGATCAGCAGGGCTCAGGGGTGAAGTGCCCTGAACGCCAGCCAGTCGAGGTATTATCGTCATTTGCGGAGACTGTGGGAAGCAGAATTCCTGCCGCTGCCTTGTCGCGGGAATTTTCGGGCGTTTTGAATTTGGCTACCCTGGCAGGATTGCGTTGTGGTAGATGTCCTGGACGTCATCGCAATCGTTAAGCAGGTTCATGAATTTTTCAAACATTGGCAGGTCTTCTTCGCTGATTGCCTTGTGAGCCTGCGGATGGAATGTGATCTCCTGAACTTCCAGTTCAAGGTCCGGGAACGCATCGTGAAGCGCGGTTTTGGCCTTATAGAATTCATTGGCCGGAGCGAACAGTGTGACGTATCCGTCTTTAGTTTCGACATCGTCGACGTCGACATCGGCCTCCAGCATTGCTTCCAGAATCTTATCGCCGTCTTCACCCCTGAACGAAAAAATGGCCAGGTGGTCGAAAGAGTGCGAGACCGAACCTGTCGGACCAAGTTTGGATCCGGTTTTCGTGAAACAGTTGCGGACGTCTGTAATAGTGCGGTTATTGTTGTCTGTCAGGCAGTCGACGATGACTGTGCAGCCACCGGGACCAAAGCCCTCATAACGAACTGTTGTGAAATCTTCTCCGCCGGCCCCTGCAGCCTTCTCAATCGCTTTTTCGATGACATGGCTGGGGACCTGATCTCGTTTCGCTTTCTCGATCAGAATTCTCAGGGCGGGGTTACTCTCCGGATCGGGTACTCCGTTCTTTGCTGTCACATACAGTTGTTTGCCATACTTGGAGTACAGCTTGGATTTTTGTCCAGCCGTCTTAAAAATAGAGGCCTTGCGGTTCTCGAAACTTCGTCCCATGACACTTGCCAATTGAATTGAAAAATACGGACCGGAAACAATTTCCGGTGAACCAATCGAAGAATGCATGCTATCAAATGTCGTCCATGTCGCCTCTCGATATCGCAACAAATTGCAGTCTTCGCTTCCCAGTTGGTGCGGTTGACCGTTTAAGAACCTGAAATACCCGGCCGGGAAATCGACTGTCGCCGTAGCCCCGAGTCGACGAGCGTATCATCGAAATCGACGTTTGCGTGTGCAGCCACCTCTATGGCTTCCTGGCGACCGGGGTCGACTGCTGATTGACGAGGAACTCCAGCAGCGAAGCAATCTCATGATCGCTGAGTTCTTCAAGCAGTCGTTCAGGCATCATTGACACGGCTTGCCGATTCATTTCTTCAATCTCGATCTGCGGTATCTCATGTATCTCTGATTTTGCATCTCGCAGGACCAGTGTTGCATCCGTTCGTGAGACGATGATTCCGGTGAAGGCTCTGCCGTCTTTAGTGATGGAGGTCCATGTTTCGAACTCTGGTTCGATGTGTCGGGATGGTTCCAGAAGGCTCTCCAGAATCTTTTGACGCGTCAGTCTCTTTCCAACATCGTCCAGTGCCGGGCCTACCGTCCCTCCGTCGCCGTGCAGCTGATGGCAGGACTTGCACTGCAACCGTTTGTGTGCGAACAGCATCTGCCCATTCTCCGGATTTCCGTTGAGTGTGAGTATCTGATCGGGAGAGATCCGGTGGCGAACTTTGATGCGGAATTCTGCCGGCTGCAGGTGATCGAACAGACCTCTGATTTCCGGCGATGCTTCGCGTGCGACTTTCAGGATTCTGTCTCGCTGCGGGAGGTCGACTGATCCATCTTCGATAGCCATCAGTAGTTGTATTGCCTGACTGGTGTCCTTCAATTCTACCGCTCGCCGGATTTCTTCAGGATTGTATTTTTCGATATGCCGGGGCTCATTCTCCAGGGATTCAATCCAGGTTCGCACCAGTCGGATCCCCTCGACATCAGGCCGCGTTGATCCGATATGCGGCATGTGGCCTCGACCTGTGACGGCAAGCCTGTACAGCAACACGGATGATGCTGGCTGGCCAGGTCGAATCAATGCCGGGTTTGTTAACCCAAACGTCCCCTGAGCAGGTGGAGAATCGATGAGCCCCATGCGGTCGACGGCGATATCCTGACGAAGATCAATTGTTGCCGTTCCGCCCGCTCCGTTCTGGTGACAGTGGGCGCAGTTGACGTCCAGGTAGCTTCGGGCAGCTTTCATAACACCGGGCACGCTGTTCGGTTCGAGTCCGCGGTCCTGATTCAAAAGGCGGCCCTGCGCCCGGTGCAGTCGATGAGAAGACTCGCTTTCAGGAATGTCCCCTGTAAGCCACCCCAGTTCCTTCAGGGTCTGCAACTGATGCGCGGGTTTGTCTGTGTTCAGTTGCGGAATTGTGAAGGCAAGGAGCCCGCCGATCCACTGATTGTGACACCGCTGACACTCACCACGGGAATGCACAGGCCAGTTCTGACGGTCTGAGAAGTTGCCATAATCCCTGAGTTTGATCAGTGTTCCTTCTGCAGGAGAAAGGATGGCGTCCGTTTGCTGCGGATTCCAGACATACGAATACCCTTTCCAGTCATGTCCGTCGAAATGCAGCACCTGAGTTTCCAGTCGGATGTCCCGTCCGGAATCATCCGTGAGCGTGATGGTCTTCGCCAGTACCGAATCTGTTGCGAAACGCATCCGTTCTCGAAGCATCCAGTTGTCCCGGCGGACAGGGTTACGAAGCACCTGAATGGGCTCTGTGCCGGGAACGGCGAGCAGCCGACTTGATTGTGCCCCGTCTGCCCATTCCGGCAACTGGATCTCGAACGGCAGCACACCATCTGCAGGAGTCAGTGACCGTGTGTCGTCAAAGATACCGGTCTGTGTCAGGCTTTGCGGGAATTCCGTGTTGGCATCCCGGGAGGGATTTCGCCTGAACTCATGCAGTGTTCCATCGTCGTAGTCGAGCAACAGGAGTTCACCGGAGGCATCTTCGGCAAAAGCAACCAGTCGCAGCGACGGAGCAACCAGGTCCGTGAGCGTGACCATTTTTCTGCCGTCAAATTCTGCGCTCCAGATTCGCCGAGTCTCAAAATCACCGAAGATATAAGTCCCCGTGAGTTCCGGAAACCGATGGCCTCGGTAAACGTAGCCACCGGTAACGGAAGCTGCATCCGTGTGAGGAAGTGCTATGGCCGGCGGCAGGATTTCGGTTGGTCCGCGACGAGCATCCGGTCTTACAGGCTGCGGTCCCTCCATGATGCTCCATCCGAAATTGCCCCCACGTTGGACGCGATAGACCATTTCGTATAGTTCCCAGCCGACGTCGCCGACCCACAATTCGCCATCCGGAGCGAACGTCATCTTCCAGGGATTTCGAAATCCATAAGACCAGATTTCGCCTCGCGCTCCGGCCACATCAACGAATGGATTGTCCGGGGGAATTGTGTACAACGGATGCCCCGATCCGTCTTCTGTCGAAACCTGTATTCGCATGATTGTCGAAAGAAGGTTTGAAATGTCCTGACCTGCGTCACGCGGGTCAGGCGGGTTGGGAACTTCTCCGTCGCCAGCGGAGATGTACAGGCAACTATCGGGACCGAATTCCAGACACGCACCGTTGTGACCGCCCTGAAGCCATGTCAGCAGAAGTTGTTCGCTGGTGGGATCACAGCGCGGAATTCCTTCACCATCGATTGTGACGCGGTAACGCACCAGACGCGTTCCGTCTTCAAGGTGATTGCCCGGTTGTTTTGATCGCAGTGTGTACGTCACCCAGCAGAACGGAACATCCGGGAACTTCGGATGAAATGCCAGTCCGTAAACATCCTGAATTCCCGCGGCTCCGGAGTGGGGAGTTAGTCTCGGCCATTCATCCCTCAGGTTCAGAAAGACATTAGGCTTGTCTGTCTTGTCGTCGTCCGGAAATGAGTAGATTCGGCCGCTCTGTTCTGCGACGTACAGCCGTTTAGCTTGCGGGTCGGTACGAACCAGCAGTGGACGTTCAAACTTCAGATGCGGAAACCGACGGGCAGTCATGAGGGGCGGGGCTGGATCAGGCGAACCGGTGATTCGAGACGTCGTCCATACAGACTGGGATCGTAAAGGAATTTGCAGGGCCGGTTCCTGCGAAGATGCGGTTGGGGAAATCAACCACTGCAAGAACAGGACGCACGCGATCGGTCGGAGGACTGAATTCACAATTGTCGGCTCCCAATACTTAATACTTATTCACCCGCGTTGAATGTCTGTCTTTGGGTATTGATTCTCCAGGGAGCTGGATCATCGAAGACTCTGCAGCCACGCCACAAGGTCTGCGATCTGCTGCGGAGTCAGAGTTTCATCAAGACCCTTGGGCATGATCGACACTGTCGACAGCACCAGTTCGTCCACGTCGCTGCGAGCCACCGTTACCGGATCGCCTGTGCTCTGCTGAATTGTGATTTCCTGTGCCGTGTCCTTGACCACCAGTCCGGAAAAACTGCGGCCGGACGTTGTCACCAGAGTATAAGGTTCATATTGCCTGACGATCGTAGCCGACGGAAACAGGATGGATTCCAGCAGGTCTTTCGGAGTTCGACTGGCGCCGATTTTGGTCAGATCCGGGCCGACGCGTTTGCCCAGCAGTTCGCCGTTGCCCTGCGTTCCCACCACATGACACGTGGCACACTTGGCTTTTTCGCCGAAAAATACTTCTCGGCCGGCAGCCGGATTACCATTCTTCAGCAGACCGACAACGGCATCCAGTTTCAATAACTTTTGTTGTTCAGCCGCTTCCATCCGATCCAGCAGCGCGTTGGCTCGCTCATGCAGTTCCGACGGAAAGCGTTTGACGATTTCCGATACTGTGAGCGCGGGAAGGCTGTTGAGCGACCTCGCGTTTTCGATGTTGTCCAGAAACGCAGTGGCCTGTGCGGGGGTCAGACTTCCGCTGAACAGTGAAACCAGGTCGTTGAGTTGCTGTGGCCCCGCATTAGGAAGCTGTCCTGTCAGGGCCTCCAGTTGAGCCGCGTTGACTCCGGAAGATGCCAGCAGTCTGGCCGCTTCAACCGAACCCGGACCACTGGCCGACAGGACGTCGACCACCAGGGCAAACGCATCGTCGGGCAAGCCACGAGCCTGACCTGCGGCTGCTGTTAAAGCCTGTGCTCGGATCAGCGGCGGGGTGTCTGGATCGCCAGCGAGTGTCGCCAGCACCTGCTTGATCCTGTCGCCGTTGATCCGCCGGGCGGAATTTAAGGCGAGAAGAAAATGTTCGCTGCTGAAGTCGCGGTCTGCCATCGCGGCTGCGACGGTGTCCTGCATTTGTGGGATGCTGGCAATCGCCGGAATGTCAGTGATCAGCGACAACAGAAACTGCTTAAATTCGGCCGGGCACTCGCGATCGCTCAGAGTAAAATTGATAGCAGATTGAACGTCGGCATCCGAGCCGAAATGTCGAAGAGCAAACTCAATGGCGGAGTGAACAGAATCAACTGTTGCACGATCAGTGTCTGACGTTTGCTTCAGCCACAACGGCAACTGTTGAGTCAGCTGTTTCTGAACCTGCTGTTGCAGCGTTGTATTCTGTTGCAGCTTCGCACGTGTCAGTACGCGGTTCAGTAGACTCACGGCGTGTGCTGAAAGACGCGGTTGCGTCAGGGCGGTGACGATCTGCTGAATCGTGGCCTTCGACGCCGAATTCTTCTCGACAAGGATGTTGATCAGGTCAAGTCGAATCCCGTCACTGCTGTCGGCTAGTTTCTGAATGGTGTCCGGTTCGGCCTGTTCGATTAAAGCATACTGGCGAGCATGATCTTCTTCTCGATCTGCTTCGCCGGGAAACGAAAATACACCCTGAGCCCAAAGCGCGGCTGTCATCTCGTCGCCTTCCACTTGCCCGGCCGCTACGGCCGCCTGACGTCTGACCGCGGGATGCGAATCGTTCAGACGATTTATCAACGCGTCTTTCGCGGAAGGATCGGGCAGCACCGAAAGCGCATAACACGCCGTCTGACGAATGCTCCCATCCCGATCCGACAACGCCGCGATGATTGCCTGCCGAGCAACACCCGCCGAAGCATTCGACAGGCCGCTGCTCATCGCATTGGACGTTAGAAGGTAGCCGTCACTTTCCGAGTGACGTGGCGTCGCGGGATTGGGCTGGGTGGTTCGATCGACATTGTCGTCCCGGACAGCTTTCGCAAGATCCAGACTTTGTTTATTGGCGGCTGAAGAGCCGGGTGTGGAATCGTGGTTCATTCGGGCGATCGTTCTGCGCGGCTCATCACCCGGTGCAATAATGGCTACTTTGGATTCGCCTCTTTGGCCCAGCAATCTGGTCAGTGCCCAGATTGCATTCTGTCGGGCCAGAATGTCGCCGTTCTTTGCCGTTGATGCCAATTGCGGAATCACCGCATCGCCTCGACGCACACATTCTTCAATGGCTTTTTCGCGAACGGCATAACGCGTGTCTTTCAAATCCTGAATCAGTTGAGCGACAGTGCGTTCTGCCCAGTCGATGCGGTTGCCACGCGGGTCGACCTGGGGTGTCATGCCGTTTCGGACAATGCGATAGATGCCGCCCCTGATGTCCGGCTTGGCAATCTGTGATGTCGGACAGCCTCGATAGAACCAGCCGCCGGTATCAACCACCAGAAGACTTCCGTCGGCGTCTTCCAGCACGTCGGTGGGATGGAAGTCGCGACTGTTGCAGGACAGAAATTCGCGTTCGGTGCAGGCATACGTGCTGCCGCTGCGTTCCAGTTCGACTCGCACGACTTTGCCCAGATTAAACTGCGTTGCAAAGAAGTTATCGCCCCAATTGTGATTCATGCCTCCGCTGCGGTAGCGCGTAGTCCCGGAAATTGCGACATGGCCGAACTTGTGAATCGGTCCCAGCAGATCGCCCGTGACTTTTAGTTCGTCCAGCACAGCTTCGCGATGAGGGTACGCTCCGCCGTATTGCCAGTGCACCAGGCAATCAATGCGCGGCCGCGTGTACAGGATGTTGACGGTGCCGATGATGTCGCCCTCGTCGGTGAAGTCGACTTCCACCGGGTTGTCCATGCCTCCGCCGCAATGAATGCGCACATCGCTTCCATCCGGCCAGCAACTGAAGATATACGATCCCTTGCGTTTGCTGGTGACGTTGCCGTCCTTGTCTTTGAATTCGTGACCATGGTAGCCGTCGCACCAGTAGATGCGTCCGCTGGGATGTTTGAAGCAACCATGAATGCTGGCCGCGTTGCCCGTGTAACCGAAGCTGTCAACAAGGATTTCTCGCTTGTCTGCCTTGCCGTCGCCGGTGGTATCTTCCAGTCGCCAGATGTTCGGCGGCGACGCAACATACAGCGCGCCGTCGTGCCAGGTTCCTCCCATCGGAAACGTCATCCTGTCTGCAAAGATCGTGGACTTGTCGAAGACTCCGTCTCCATCCTGATCTTCCAGCATGCGGATCTCGTTGGGCAGGTTCTTTTCGAGTTCCTCTGCCGACATATTGACTCCGGCACCATCGCACACGAATAGTCGGCCCCGGTCGTCAAAGCAGCCCATGGTCGGATGATTGACCAGCGGCGGACCGGCGATCAGCTGCGAAGAAAATCCTTCGGGCAGAGTGAATTGTTTGGTTTCGAAGTCGACGGGCACAGGTGGCGGCGGTGTGGGTTCGGCCTGGGCGATCTCTTCTTCGACTCCGTCGTAGATGATGCTCTGAGAACCACCGCCGTTGTAGAGATCGTATTTGGGGGATGCGTATTTGGCGAAGAAGACGTCCAGTCGCTGACGGAGCGAGTGCAGTACGTCGGCGTGTTCCGGATCTCGAATCAGATTGTTGAATTCCTGCGGATCGTTATGCAAATCGTAAAGCTCGTCAGGGCCATTGGGATGGCGGTAGGTGTACTTCCAGTCGTTTGTCCGAATGCAGCGCAGCGCTTCGAATTCGTAGAAGACGGCGTCTTCGCCATCGGTTTCGATTGAGGCCAATGCCGGTGGGTCGACGCGAAGTTCATTGACAAAACTCGTTCCCGGTGAGGCCGGTTCGTCAAGGGGCTTATCTGCCACAATACCCAGGTGATCAAGCAGAGTGTTGTAGATGTCATAGTTCGCGACCAGCTTGCTACTGCGTTTCCCGGCCGCGATTTTCCCTGGCTGCCGCACGATCAACGGAATCTTCATCATGCCATCAACAGCGGTCACCGGGCGAGTGTGATCGCCCATGCCGAAGAAGCCGCCGTGTCCGCCAACCCAGCCCTGATCGGCCATGAAGATCACGACCGTGTTGTCGTCCAGACCGTTGGCTTGTAGTGTCGCAATGATGGTACCGACGCCATCGTCGATGCCGCTCACTTCGGTGGCGACTCGCTGGATCGAAACCGGGTTGTTCTGGTAGTCGCGGTTGTGAAGCTGCCACGGATGAGGCTTCTCACGCGGAAACGAGGGCAGCTCTTTGCCGCGATAAAATTCCGCATGCCGATTCTGGCCTTCGCGCAGCAACAGCCGACTCAACGAATACGGGCCGTTGTAGGCCAGAAACAGAAAGAACGGTTTGTCGTTCTTCGCTTCAATGAACTTCACGGCGTGTTTTGTCCAGAAGTCCGTCAGGTATTCGGGCTCTTTGCGCTGCTTGCTGTCTTCGATAATCATGGCGTCGTAGAAGGTCGACGTTCCGCCGTGAGGCATCGTGATCCAGTAGTCATCAAAACCTTCCTGTGGCGATTCGTTTCCGCCCAGATGCCACTTTCCCACCAGTCCACAGCGATAACCTTCGCGCTTCAGCACTTCCGGCAGCGACGTGAATTCGTCCAGCGTGCATCTCGCTTCGGGCCCAGTTTGCAGTCGGCCTCCTCGAAGGAAACAATGAACACCGTGCTGAGACGGAATCAGGCCAGTCAGCGTGGTGGCTCGCGTGGGTGAACACACGGGGTTGCTGGCAAACGCGTTGTCAAACAGCGTACCTTCCGCGGCCAGTTGGTCGATGTTCGGCGTGCGAATGTCATTGTTGCCGTAGCATCCCAGAGTCCATGCTCCGTGGTTGTCGGTCATGATCAGCACGACGTTAGGGCGTTCAGAATTGTGCAGCTCGATGGATGATTCAACGGACGCTGTTGTGTTTGGTGCCAGAATCAGGGGCAGGAGGGGCAGCATGGAAAACATTCGTGGGTCCTCCGATGGCGGGAATTGATGAGGTCGTCGCATTCTGACGGTATGGATCGTGTTTCCGCAATCAACAGCGGCGGTGGAGTCGTCAGCACCGGCCACAAAGTTGGTCTTTTGAGATTTCAGCAACCGTGCTAGGCTGCGACGGTTTGTCATCAGCACTTGCCGCCGCACTGTTTCGAGTTGTTCCAATGAAGTACTTGCAGAAGGTACGCCGTTCGCCTGCAGAAACGATTCTTCCCAACAGAATGGGACCTTGTCATACGCGCTGGAAGTCCGACAAGGGTGACAGGACGCGCTGTCATATCCGTTGACGTCCCAGTCGGTCGTTCTTGATCTGGGTGGATACCGTGGAGACTGGGCTGATCAGATTCATCGCCAATACGGGTCTCAGGTGCATGTTTTTGAGCCCGTGAAATCCTTTGCCAGCGGTATTCGCGATCGTTTTGCATCGAACACGGCTATCCATGTTTACGATTTTGGTTTGGGTGCAAAAACACGTGACGAACAGATTTGTTTGTCGGCGGACGCCAGTTCGATCTTTCAGGGGGAAGGCGACAGCGAATCGATTCGGATTGTCGACATTGCTGAATGGATGCACGACCACGCCATTGGCCACGTCAGTTTGATGAAGGTGAACATCGAAGGCGGCGAGTACGAGTTGCTCGAACGAATTCTCGACAGTGGCCTGGAATCGAAGTTTGATGACATTCAGGTGCAGTTTCATCGTTTAGATGAAGCATGCGAAGAACGAATGGATCGAATCCTGGACCGTCTTGCAGGCACGCACGAACCGACGTTTCAGTACCGTTTTGTCTGGGAAAACTGGAGGCTTCGTGACTGTGCCTGAGTTGCCTCAAAATCGTACGCCGATCATTGCCTGCCTTCGCTACGGTGCATTAAAGAAGCATTTTACCAGGTTGTCGGAAGTCGAATTCAGTCAGGTCGACTGGCCCCTGGGTGCCCCCGCGATCGGACGTCGCCTTGCGGACCTCTCTGCGAATGATCACGTTCTTCTGCCTGCAAGCAGTCGAGCAGCAACTGTTAGTCGGGCTGGTTTGAGTTGTGGTGTCTCACTGATGCTGGCAGAACCGGAGTGCATAAAACCCAACTTTTATCGGCTGCTGCCAGCGTTTGCCCCACGGTTCGATCATGTACTGACTCACAGCACTCGTGTGTTGACGGGCTTGAGAAACGCCTTGTTTCTCGCGCATGGAGATTCGCTGGACTTGCCGTCACACGATATGCCTCGAACAGAAAAAAACGGCCGGATTTCAATCATTGCTTCCGGCAAGGCCTACACCGTTGGACAAAGACTGCGGCACCAGATTGTCGAGTGGGCAAAGTCGCACGTGAGCGACCTTAGCGTGTTCGGTCGTCAGTACCATCCAATCGATGACAAGTCGCAGGGGCTGTCACCGTTTATGTTTTCGGTGGCCATTGAGAATTCGCAGTCGCCCGGTTATTTCACGGAAAAACTCATCGATTGCCTGCTTTGCCACACCATCCCTGTGTATTGGGGCGCACCTGATATCTGTCATTTCTTCGATCCTCGCGGGCTGGTTATCTGTCGAACCGAGAAGGAACTTCGGGATGCCGTCGTTTCAGTTGACGAAGCCGAGTATCGGTCTCGGGAGCCGTGGCTTGAGATGAATCGGCAGCGAGCGTTGACCTATTTGAATTACCCAAAGCGGGCGGCAGAAATCATCGCCGGACTTCAGATGTCGGGCGGTGCAGTCAGTGCTGCAGAAACTCGAAACGCTGCCTGAGCAAAGGACCTGCCACACAGGGTTGAACCATGGCTGCCGAAGCATTCATTATCAGTCTCCAGCGTGCAACTGCCCGATTTGAGCATGCAGCGACGCTGCTGCCTTTATTACCCTTTGCCGGCAGTGTCTTGCCTGCCGTGGATGGTAAACTGCTCAACGATCAATTCGTTCAAACTGTGTATCGTCCCGGTCTTCGTGAACCAACCTATCCTTTTCGATTGAGCGCCGGGGAAATCGGGTGCTTCCTGAGCCATCGTGCTGCGTGGCAACAAATTGTTACTCGAAGGCTCGAAGGGGCGCTGGTTCTGGAAGATGATGTTGCTATCGATCCAAATCAACTCGCTCTGGCTGTGCAGGCAGCCCGAGAAGTTGCAGTTGCGGCCTACGTGCAGTTACCAGTTCGGCCGCTTCCCGTGGCCTCGGCATTGATCCACAGCACTCCACATTGCGAGATCGTGCGTCCGGTCATTACGCCGTTGAGAACCTCGGGGCAGTGGGTGTCAAATGAAGCGGCAGTTCAACTATTGGATGTAACCTCCACGTTTGATCGACCTGTGGATACAACCCTTCAGATGCACTGGGAAACCGGGGTTCAACTGTTGGCAGTGACGCCGTCCGGAATCCGGGATCAGACACAACAGCTGGGCGGCAGTACAATTGGAGCCGGGCGGAAAAATCGATCGTTGTGGGATCGCCTTTCCCGTGAATACAGACGGACGGCATATCGGGCTCGAATTGCGAGGCTTTCTCGCCGGCATTCTTCAGAAGTCAGCGACGCGCGGGCGGCATAGCATAGCAGCCTGTTGAAGAACGGGACTGGCTCGAGCGGGAGACCTCAAAACACGACAGTTGACAGTCGTCCAGCCTGCCTGTGCTCTGGTTATGTTTCAGTTGATGTCTGGCGGCACCCAAAGTTGCTGCAGAATGCAGCTTCCGGATTTCCGATCCCGAATGAGAATCCCGTCCGGAACCGGATTTCAATTCATATTGCGACGTTTTTCAGGAGTGATTAAGGTTCGTCCGGATGCCGTCCGAGCGACAACACGCGCGGTGACGCTGGCGATTCAGGAGTTGTGAAGGGCGGAGCCCGCACAGAGGTAAAGACATGCATGTTGCAATTCTCGCTGGCGGAATGGGGACCAGACTGCAGGAAGAGACTTCCACCCGTCCAAAGCCAATGGTGGAAATCGGTGGGCATCCAATCCTGTGGCACATCATGAAGCATTTTGCTCATCATGATCAGAAGAGCTTCTTCGTCGCCTGCGGTTATATGGGTGACTTCATCAAGAACTATTTCCTTGATCAGTACAATCTTCGTGGAAATCTGCGCATCGACTTCGCCAATGGGTCCGTTCAACGTGAAAAGGTTGATAACGAGGACTGGGTGATCAACATGATCGATACCGGTCTGATGACGAATACGGGTGGGCGAATCCGACGTTTGAAGCCATGGCTTCAGGACGAACCTTTTCTGGTGACGTATGGAGATGGCGTCAGCGATGTCGACATTCCAAAGCTCATTGCCTTCCACAAGCAGCAGGGAAAAATCGCAACTGTGTCTGCAGTTCGGCCTCCGGCACGTTTTGGCGGATTAGTGATTGATGGTCCCAGGGTGACTCGATTCACGGAAAAGCCTGTTTCGGGCGAAGGGTGGATCAATGGAGGGTTCATGGTGCTTGAACCGGCCATCTTTGATTACCTCGATTCCGATTCCTGCAGTCTTGAAGCAGACGCTCTAGAACGCGTGGCGGCTGATGGTCAGTTGAATGCATTTCGCCACGATGGTTTCTGGCATTGCATGGATACCCTGAGAGATCGCCAGTCCCTTCAGAAAATGTGGGAAATGAATCAGGCTCCGTGGAAAACCTGGGATCAGTCCCCGGGCCCCAGACTGCGCGTGGTCCCTGAACGCCGGGTCGCATGACGGGTGGCTTGTACTGAGATCTGCTGAGACAGGTCTCTCCGATTGAAACTCAACACTGTTGCAGCAGCATACTCCCCAACAATCAGGAATGGACGCAGGAATGGATTCCGGCTTCGACAAGAACTTCTGGCAGGATCGCCGCGTTTTCGTGACGGGTGCGACGGGACTCGTCGGTGCCTGGCTCGTCAAGCGCCTGCTGCAGGCGAATGCGGATGTTGTATGTCTGATTCGGGACTGGACACCACAGTCTGAATTGGTCCGAAGCGGAGACGTCAACCGCGTGATCACCGTACGTGGGGACATCTGCGATCAGGAGTGCCTGGAGCGAGCGATTGGTGAGTACGAAGTCGAAACGGTCATTCACCTTGCCGCTCAGACCATTGTCGGCATCGCAAATCGCAATCCTGTCTCCACTTTCGAAGCCAACATCGGCGGCACATGGAAATTGCTGGAGGCCTGCCGTCGCAGCCCGCGTGTGAAACAGGTTGTGATGGCTTCCTCCGATAAAGCCTATGGCGAAGCGAAAGTGCTTCCGTACACAGAAGAAACTCCTTTGAACGGTCAGCATCCGTACGACGTTAGCAAGTCGTGCAGTGATCTTCTGGCACAAACCTACGCTCACAGTTACCAGCTTCCCGTGTGCATCACACGATGCGGCAACTTCTACGGAGGCGGAGACCTGAACTGGAATCGCATTGTCCCGGGGACCATTCGCTCGGTTCTGCGGGGCCAGGCACCTGTGATTCGTTCCGATGGTAGTTTCGTTCGGGATTATTTCTACGTCGAAGACGGGGCAGCAGCCTACATGCATCTGGCGGAGCAAATGGAGCTACGTCCGGAACTCGCCGGCGAAGCCTTCAATCTTTCCACCGAGATTCAGGTTTCGGTGCTGGATCTCGTCAATCGGGTACTGAAGGCGATGGGCAGTTCGCTTGAGCCTGTCGTGCTCGGCGAAGCTTTCAATGAAATCAAACATCAATATCTGGACGCAAGCAGGGCTCGTAATGTCCTTGGTTGGAGTCCGTTGTTTTCCCTGGACGAAGGATTGACCAGGACAGTCGCATGGTACACCAACTATTTTCTCCAGCAGAACCAACCGCCTCTTCGTGTTCATGCCGATCATGTGGGCAAGGCAGCCTGATCCCGGTACTTTCGCTTGGGGCGACACCTCTTGCGAATGCACTACTGGATGTTGATCAGCTGAATCAGCCGGAATCACGATGGCCGCTTGAGCTTGTGCGCTGCCCGGATTGTTCCCTGATACAGATCACAGAAACTGTGCCGCCGGAGACGCTCTTCAGGCACTACTCCTACATGTCGTCGTTCTCGGACACGATGGTGGCCCACGCGCGAACCATTGCCGAACGACTCATCACCGACCGCGATTTATCACCAGAAAGCCTGGTGGTCGAAGTCGCAAGCAATGACGGTTACCTGTTGCAGTGGTACCACAAGCAGGGAATCCCGGTTCTGGGCATAGAGCCCGCTCAGAACATCGCTGTCGTGGCAGAAAGCGAACGTGGCGTTCGGACCATTTCTGAGTTCTTCGGGGTCGAGCTGGCTAACCAACTCGTCTCAGATGGAACTTCTGCAGACATTATCCATGCCAACAATGTTCTTGCTCATGTCGCTGATCTGAACGGATTTGTCGAAGGCTTTGCCCGGCTGCTCAAACCAGATGGCAGAGTTATTGTTGAAGCGCCTTATCTTCATGAACTTCTGGAGAAAGTGGAATTCGATACGATCTATCACGAGCACCTCTGCTATTTCTCCCTGACCTCGCTCTGCCAGTTGTTTCGTCGACATGATCTGGAAATTGTGGATGTCGAACGACTTCCCATTCATGGTGGGTCGCTGAGGATTTCTGCGGCCCACGCAGGCAAGTCGCCTGTCAGTGAAGCTGTCACTAATCTTCTGAAGCAGGAAGAATCGTGGGTAGACGACGCAGGTGCCTATGAGCAGTTTGCAGTACGCGTACACAAACTGCGCGACAGCCTTGTGGCTCATCTCAGGGAATTGAAGCTGGCAGGAAAGAGAGTGGTCGTCTATGGAGCATCTGCCAAAGGCAGCACGCTCATGAACTTCTTCGGTATCGATCGTTCGCTTGTTGAATATGTCGTCGATCGAAGTACGGTGAAACAGGGACGATACACGCCCGGTAATCATCTGCGTATTTTCGATCCGGACCACCTGGCCGCGGACTCTCCCGACTACTGTCTGCTGCTGACGTGGAATTTTGAAGAGGAAATTCTGAAGCAACAGCAGGCTTACAGAAGCTCAGGCGGCAAATTCATTATTCCAGTTCCGGAAGTGCGGATCGCCTAGAGAGTGTAGCTGTGAAGTTCACGGAGACCCCTGTTCATGGAGTCTGGCTGGTTGAGCCGGAGCGGCACGAGGATAACCGTGGCTTCTTTGCGCGAACCTGGTGCGCGCGGGAGTTCGAACAGCGTGGACTGGATCACCGGCTGGTCCAGTGCAATGTCTCTTACAACAGACAGCGCGGGACTGTTCGAGGAATGCACTTCCAGAAATCTCCCTGTGAAGAAGCGAAGCTCGTTCGATGTACCGCCGGGGCTGTGTGGGATGTGGTCGTTGACCTCAGATCGGATTCAGAGACCTATTTGCAGCATCTCGCTGTGCAGCTTGACCCGGTCGATCATATCGCTGTGTACATCCCCAAAGGATGTGCGCACGGTTTTCAAACTCTGGAAGACTCCACCGAACTGCTGTATCAGATGACCGAGTACTTTAGTCCGGATGCGGCCAGTGGTGTTCGATGGAATGACCCTCTCATCAACGTGCAGTGGCCGATAGACGTATCCGTGATTGCGGAACGTGACCTGCAGTTCCCTGACTTCACAACAGGAAAGGGAATTCTGTGAAAACGATTCTGGTGACTGGCGCGAGCGGTGCAATTGGTCAGCGTTTGTTGCTGCGTTTGTCCATGCAGAGCACGGGGGATGTCCGTGTGCATGCAGTCTCTCGCAGGGGATTGAATTCGCCACCTCTTCCTTCGACAGTTCAGCGCATACCTTCGGGGGTTCAATGGCATGCCGCCGACCTGCTTTCGAAGTCCTCGATCTGCGAGTTAATTGAACGCGTCCAGCCAACACATCTGTATCACCTTGCCTGGTCCGCGTCGCCGGGGGCATTCTGGACCACTCCCGAAAATGTCCAATGGATGGAATCGTCATGCTTTCTGATGGATGAATTCCGTCGCACCGGCGGTCTGCGAGCAGTTGGCGTTGGCTCCTGTGCAGAATATTCGTGGCAGGATGGCGGTGTCTTGTCCGAATCTTCAACACCTGCCGTTCCATTCAGCCTGTATGGGCGGTCGAAGCTGGCGACCGGGAACTACTGGGCCGCATGTTCCGGAGTAGGGCAGTGCAGTGCCGCGTGGGCTCGGCTATTTTTCATGTACGGACCTGGTTGCCACTCCAGCCGATTTCCCGGAGTCGTCATTGACGCCGTCCTGAACGGTCGTCCTGCCCGATGCTCAAGCGGTCGCCAGTTGCGTGACTATATCTACATCGATGATGTCGCGCAGGCATTGATCGCAATCGGAGAAAGTTCTGTTCAGGGCCCGATTAATCTTGGCACCGGGATGCCGACGAGAGTTCTGGATCTTGCATCGCGGGCTGCTGAAATGGCGGATGGGCTGCATTTGTTTGAACCTGGAGCGATTCCCGATCATCCTGAGAACAATCCGGATTCGCTTTTGGCCTGTATTGATCGCCTGAGGTTTGAAGTCGGATTTCGAAACTTCACACCCCTGGAGGACGGTCTCGTACAAATGGTCGACTGGTGGAAGCGGCACCGCTGTCAACTTGATTCACTGGCTCCAGCAGGAATATCGCCATGACGGAATGTCCGGTTTGCTTAAGTCCGGAAACCAGCGTTTTTCTGCAACGCGGCGCCGTGCCTGTGCATCAGAATCTGCTGTTTGAATCGTCCGCGTCTGCACGGAGCATGCAGCGCGGTCAGCTACAGATGAGCGTGTGTTCGCGCTGCAGCTTTGTCTTCAATTCCGCATTTGACGCTTCGCTGCTGTCTTATGGCGATCTGTACGACAACTCGCAGAATCATTCGCCAGCATTCGACGATCATGTCAATGGCTTAATCAAACGGCTGGTTTCCGATCGCGGTGTGCACGATTGTACTGTTGTAGAAGTTGGCTGTGGTAAAGGTGAATTTCTAAGGAAGTTGGCGGCTGATCCCTCCCTCGGCATCGTTGCGCATGGTTTTGATCCTGCGTATCTTGGGCCGCTGGAACTGTTTGATGGTCGTCTCAGATTTCATCAGACGTTTTATACTGCAGAGGCGGCTCAGACGGCAGCAGACGTCATCGTTTCTCGACATGTGATCGAACACATTTCACGGCCACGTGACCTGTTGTCAAATATCCGTTCGGCTCTGGAATCTTCACCCCACGCACACGTCTTTTTTGAGACTCCCTGCGTGGAATGGATTCTGAAAAATCAGGTTGCCTGGGATTTCTTCTACGAGCATTGTTCGCTGTTTACCACGACATCGTTGTCTCGTCTTTTCGAAGAATGCGGCTTCGAAGTGCTTGGTGTGGATCATGTCTTCAACGGTCAGTACCAGTGGCTGGAAGCCAGATCATGTGAGAGTATGCCGGATGCATCTGACCGTCACACACACCATGCCGAATCTATCCGGCGTCTGGCTGAAGAATTTGGCCAGAGTGACCTTGAACGGAATGCCCAATGGAGCTGTCAGGTGGCCGACTTGAAATCCAGAGGCAATGCCGCTCTCTGGGGGGCTGGTGCAAAGGGTGTGACCTTTGCAAACCTGATTGATCCGGATGCTGTGGTTTTTGACAGTGTCGTCGACGTGAATCCAAATAAGCAGGGGCGATATCTTGCCGGAACGGGACATCCGATCGTGGCCCCCGAACAGCTTCAGAGTCGTGGAGTAAAGACCGTTTTTGTACTCAATCCGAATTACTCGGATGAGATTCGGGCACAGTTGGAATCGTTGAACGCCACTATTGATGTCGTGGACCTGATGGGTGACGTCAGGACGCAATGAACGAAATTGAAGGTCAGGTATGAAGATCAGCGTCAATACAGATGATAAGACAATCAGCTACGAGTCGAATGGTCAGCAGAAGACCGCTCCACTCTACTCCAAGCAGGGGTTCGAAGTACTCTCTGATCTCTGGGTAAAGGTGGGTTGGGACCAGAAATACTCATACACGTTCTCGTGGATGGGGCGTCCCATTATTCAGTTGCCGGAAGATATGGTGCGGACGCAGGAAGTGATTTACCGCGTTCAGCCCGACGTCATCATAGAAACCGGCGTTGCTCACGGAGGGTCATTGATTTACTACGCCAGCCTTTGCAAAGCTCTCGACAAAGGACGAGTGATCGGCGTTGATATTGAAATCCGCAAACACAATCGTGAGGCGATAGAATCCCACGCACTATCGAGTTACATCACTCTGATTGAAGGCGATTCTGCTGGTGACAGTGTTGTTCAAAGTGTTCGGGGACTGGTGAATGAAGGCGAGACCGTCCTGATCATTCTCGATTCGTGTCATTCGTATGCACATGTCCTGCGAGAATTAGAGGCCTATCATTCTCTGGTCACGGAAGGTTCCTACATTGTTGCGACCGACGGGCTGATGAAAGATGTATGGGATGTACCTCGTGGTACTCCGGACTGGAAGACAGACAACCCTGTCACGGCAGTTCATGAATTTCTGGCGTCCCACCCGGAATTCAGGCTGGAACAGCCTTCATGGCCGTTCAACGAAAGCGAACTGAGCGAGAATATTACTCACTGGCCGCAGGCGTGGTTGCGACGATGCTGATCAGCCTGATCATTCCAACCAGGGAGCGTTGTCAATACCTGCGCGAGTCCATTCGTACGGCGCTGGCAATTCAGGATGATCAGATCGAAGTTCTGGTCAGCGATAACTGCAGTACCGACGAAACGCAACGTGTCGCGGAGACTATATCAGATGCGCGGTTTCGCTATTTGAATACCGGACAACGACTGTCGATGCGGCAGAATTTTGAATTCGCTTTGCAGCAGTCCCGCGGTGAATATGTTTTTTACATCGGTGATGATGATGGCTTTCTGCCTGGGCAGTTTGCTGCCCTTCGACGGATTCTCGAACAGCACCGCCCTGATATCTTTTCCTGGTACCCATTGACCTATCAGTGGCCAGGTGAAAATTCGGGCAGCGGACGGATGCGGATGGAAGCCGGACGTCTGTTCGGTCAGCCGCGATTCACTGATGTGTCGGATGCCTGCGTTTCTTTGCAGTCCGCTCGTCTGACACGATTAACGTTTCCCCCTGCCGTGTATCATGGCTGTGCATCCCGGGAATGGTTGACTCAGATTCGTACAAAAGATGATTGCGTTTTTGGTGGCCGAATTCCGGATGTGTACATTACCTATACCGCCATCCTCAGATCAGCGCGATGCCTGTTTTCGAAGCATCCGTTTTCCATCAACGGAATCAGTTCTGCAAGCACAGGGAATGCACATCATGCATTTCGAAAGGGAGACCCGCGAGCATCACCTGCCAGGAGATTTGGTGACGAGCTTCGGAATGATCCGGTGCAGGATGCTGTGAAGGGATATGCGCCGTCCATTCCGGTGAACCTGTTTTCAACGTACGAAACAGCGAGGCGGAATTGCGGTGTTGATCCTGCGACTACAGATTATTCGGCCTGGTATCGTTATGTGCTTCAGGGTTCACAGGTGTCGGCTGGAATAGTAGACCCGGATGTTGCCGGAATTCTGAAAGAGTATGCGGCTCAGACGGGAACGGAGTCACAGTTGCAGGCCGCTTCCGGCCGCTCGATTCTGGGATCAGTGGCCGTTCGAATGGAACGCACGTGGAATAAGTTTCGTTCAAAAATACGCAGTGTGAAGATCTCTGCCGAACAAAATGGATTGAACAATATCTACACAGCGACAACGGCAGCCGACCTTTTTCTTGGCGACCTGCAACTGCAATTGTTGAATGGTCAGCGTCAGTCTTTTAACTGGAGCAATGCAAAGTCTGAAGGCCTGTCTCGTCTTGCTCAATCGATAAATTGAGTGTCACAATCCGGCCTGAGAATGTCCGCTGACAGGATTGTCGGCTGGCAGCAGGCCGGCTGGTAACATGGCCGGGTCAAGACGTCAAACCAGTTCTGTCACGATGCCGTCGCTGTCTGCGAAGCTGTCTGTCTGCACGCCGAGTTTCTGCAGCATGGTGACGAAGACGTTGCCCAGTGGTTTGTCCTCTTTGGAGATTTCAACCTGCCACGGTTCTCTGCCGCCGTCCCATGCCCCGCCTTGTGGGTTTGCGCCGGCATTGTTGATGTACTGGCCGTGCCTGAAGCCCATGTTGCGGCCGCCCGCCAGGATCAACGGATAGTTGCGGGACAGGTGAAACGCGCTGGATGCAGATCCAAAGAGAAGCAGAGAATTGTCCAGCATGCTGCCAGCAGCGGCGGGTTCCGGGGTTTCTGAAAGCTTCGTGGCAAAGCGAGCGAATTCTTCGTTCAGGAACCGACAGTAGGTTCCGAATCGTTCCCAGCCGCCAGGTTCCTTCGTTTCGTGCGACAGCGCATGTGCCAGGTTCAGCCCGACAGCTCTTGCCAGGTGGTCACTGATGCCGAAGCCGTTTTCACGCCCGATCTGGTAAGTGGCCACGCGAGTCGAATCCGTACGGAAGGCCAGATACATCAGTTCGTACATGGTCCGGACATATTCACGCGGCTCATCGGGCGTAATCTCCAGATTCAGATGATCGGCATCCACTGTTGGAAGCGGAGTACTGATCCAGCGTTTTGCCTTCTCAACCTTTCGCTCCGCTTCCCGAACGGAATCCAGATACTCATCCAGACTGCGTTGATCGTTTGACGAAAGCGTCTTTCGCAGCGACGCAGCATCAGTCAGCAGATCGTCCAGCGCGCTTTTGCTGAGTGCCAGCCGACGGGCAGCGTCTTCGTCGTTTTTGACAAAGAGCATGTCGAACACACGCTTTGGTCGATGCTCTGCGGGAATGGCTCGCCCATTGCGATTGAAGGAAATGGTGTGCGTGCCTCGCGGTGTTCCGGTGCCGCCATCGGTCGACATCACCAGCGAAGAGAATCGCGTCTCGTCGCCCACATGGGCCGCATAGACCTGATCGAGCGAAATTGTATTCGCGTAGGGCCCGTGTGAACCCGTGGACGCTGCCGTCAGAAACTGGTCCGCGTTGGAATGTCCGTGAACCTTTCGCGAAGAGGGATGTGAAAAGCCGGACAAAACCGTAAGTTGATTTCGTATCGGCTCGAATGGCTCGCTGCATTTGCTGAAGGTGAATTCGTGTCCGCCTCCGTGAGGAAACCATGCCCAGTCCTGGTGTGCAGGATCTTCCGGTAATGGCATGGGCACGCCGTCCGGAAAGTACATGCAGGCCAGACGCTTGATGCTGGTCGTTCCGTCGGCTGCGAATGCGGACTTCAATGCAAGAGATTCGAACAGCGGTAATGCCAACGCTAATCCGGTTCCGCGCAAAAATCGCCGTCGATCAAGTGAATTCAGGTTCATTGTGGTTGGACTTTCGTTCAGGCGAGACGTGACTGAGGCGTGTTCTTCGTGGGAAACTGCTGGGGGATGATGGACGAGGGTGGGACTTGACGGCTGGTTGCTGCATCAATGTTTATCGGGATCGAAACAATTCACTTGCCACGATCTTTTGAATCATATCTGCAAGGCCATCTCCGTTCTGCCGTGTATCGGCAGTAATGGTATCAATCGCCGCGTAATCACTGAAGGTGAGTGGTCGGCCTAGTGCAAAGGTTGAGAGCTTATACACCATGGATCGAACAAACTGATCCTGACGATGTTCAAGCAAGAAACGCTTCAGCCCGTTCATACCATCCAGTTCCTGCTGATTGAATAGCAGACTGGAGGCATCAACGGGTTTTCCATCGATCTGGTTGCGCCAGCGACCAAGAGCATCGTAGTTTTCGAAAGCAATGCCCCATGGGTCAATTTTTGCGTGACACGACATGCAGGCCGGATGATTGCGATGATTTTCAATTCGTTCTTTGAGTGTGAGTTTTGCAATCTCCGGATCGGCCAGATCGATTGCCGGGACGGCTGGCGGTGGAGGTGGTGGCGGATCGTTCAGCAGGCATTCCAGTAGCCAGACACCGCGTTTCAGAGGATGCGAATCCACACCGTTCGAATTCATCGCCAGTAAACCCGCCTGCGTCAGCAGGCCTCCACGATGTTGATCGGTCTGCAGAGGGATGCGACGAAACTCATTGCCACGCACATCCGTGATTCCATAGTGCACAGCAAGGCGTTCATTGACCATTGCATAATCGGCATGAATGAAATCCAGGACGCTTTGGTTGTTCTGAAGCATTTCCTGAAAGAAGGCCATCGGCTCCTGCTGCATGGCTTCCTTGAGTTCAGGGTCGGATCTTTTTTCGACCGCAAGGAAGTCCAGCAACTGCATGTCCAGCCACTGATGAACAAAGTGCTGAGCGAATCGGTTCGATCGAGGATCGTTCAGCATGCGGTCGACCTGACCCGTCAGAATATCAGCGTTCGAAAGCTGTCCGTTGCGGGCCAGAGTGAGCAGTTCTTCATCCGGAACACTGCACCACAGGAACATCGACAGACGTGTCGCCAGTTCATATGGATTTAACGCTGTGTCCGGAGCTGTTTCTTCGTGGATAACATACAGAAACTGCGGTGAAGAAAGCACCGTCGCTAACACTTCGACCATTGCCTCTTCAAATGTATCGCATTCCTGACGCATCGACTGGAACAGGTCGAGCTTTCGATCAACCTCCTCTTCGTGGAGGGTTCGTCTCCATGCCAGCGACATGAACCTGGTCAAAACGTCTCGTGCATAGCGAGCTTCATCGGCTCGGTTTTCGCTGTCGAAGAAGATTCGCCGGTGAGATTGCGGGGGCCATTCGTCATAAACGGGAGCCGTGACTTCCACGTAGTCAATCTGGATGTCGCCGTGTCTGCCCTGCGGGACGGAACTATTGACGAAACGCAGATATTCTGATGGGCTCGGTAAGCCACCCATCGGCGCGATGTGGCGAAAGGAATTGCGAGGATAGATTTCTCCGAGCGGCACGTCCCACTGATAGATCTTTGGAGCATCTGCCGTCGCCAGGATGGGCGTGTCACGGCCGCTCACGCGAACTTCAGCGCGACCTTCGTTGCTGGCCTGAAAGCCAAACTCCAGCTGCAGACTGGGGATCTGCTCGTCTTCGGTCGTTGATCGCGATGCTCGAATTCGCACTCGCATGAGACCTTCATCGGGAATGCGATCGCCGAGTTCGACCGTCAGTTGTTGATTGCGACCAGAGGGAATGACGGCGACGTGATCGAATGTCTCCGGGAAGTGAGGCTCGGTTTCAGTGGGTGCGAACGCATACTTCGCTCCGTTGTACTGCCACACCGCGGGAACCGTATCGCCGCTGGAAAGCTGACGATAGTACGGTCGACTGTGGGGTTGTTTGAAACTCGCAAGCAGTTGGTCAATTTCCTGTTTTTGCTTTTCCGGATCGTCTTTGAATTTCTCTTTCAGATTCTCCAGTTGCTTCGTTCGCTGCGGCCACTCACGGTCAGCCGCCTGTTCCATTGTGATGCCCCAGTGGATGACGGGGGGCCGTTCACCACGCACAGTCGCGCGTTGCAATGCATTCAGTGCCAGTTGGCGATAAGTCTCCAGCTGCGTGACTGACATATGCAGCATTTCGGAACTGTTCTGAAAGCCATCTTCCGAGTGCGCTTCGGGCGGAAGATCTTTTGCAAAATTCCATGGGACACCCAAAAGGTCCTGCAACGCATAATTGTATTCGTAGCGAGTCATCCGCCGGAACGAGGAATGACCTCCCGCAGTACGACGTACAATGGACGCCGTCTGGATTTCGCTGGACAGCCATTCAACGACCTTGCTGCGATCTTCGTCCGGTAGTTCATCGGCGTCGGGTGGAGGCATTTCGCCATTGCTGAGCACTGCCTGAATCTCAAGCCACCAGTTTACGTCCTGACCGGTCAGTAAGTCCGGATCCATGGTGTCAATCCGAATGTTCCCCTCGACGGATTCGGGGCCGTGGCATGGAACGCAATTCTGTTTGAGAATCGGCTCAATCGACTCTCGAAATACATCCAGATTCGCAGTCGGAGTCTTGCCGGAAACGTTTTCAACAGTTCGCAGGCGATGGGTGTACTTTGATCGCTTCGCTGCTTCGATCTTGATTTGTTCCAGAGAAGATGAAATCGGGAGGTTGTTTTCGGCCGTCTCCTGTGCGTCGCATAATTCGGCGCTGACGCACAAGGACAGGCAGAGCAGCAGGATGGTTCGAAACGTCATTGAAATCATTTCTTTTGCGCGGGCGCGTCGTTGAGACGCGTTGCCAGATGGTCACCGATGCGAGCGTAAAGTTCTCGATACTGACTGGAATGTTCAACCAGATCTTTGTCAAACCGAATGCGGTTGGGTTCGAAGAGAGTAATTGTGGATGAACCTCCGAAGCGAAAGTAGCCTTTTTCATCACCTTTGTTCACCGGGGAACCAGGCTGGTAGGTCTGGCGGATACTGCCAACACAGGTAGCTCCAACTTCCAGCAGCAGGACCTGACCCAATGTTTCCGTTTGCAGTTTTGTCAGACAGCGCTTGTTGGTGGCCAGAATCCGGATGTTCTGACGCAATGCGATGGGATTGACAGAATACAGAGGTCCATTGATCAGTCTGGTTGTCCCGGGAATACCGGCGGCGGGAAAGTGAAATCGATGGTAATCGACTGGGCATAGTCTGGAAAGAAGCAGGCTGCCGCTGGCATACTGTTCGGCCAGAGTATCATCCGCCAGAAGTTCCCGCAGGCTGAACATCTGCCCTTTGACGAACAGCCCTTCGCATTGCGATAAATCCGGCACACACAGGTGCCGGCCATCGGCGGGAAACACCACAGAATCAACGTGCGAATCAATGGGCCGCGCTTCAGGTTTCAGTTGACGGAAAAAGAACTCGTTGAAGTTTGCAAAATCGTCAACAGGGCGAACGAATTCCGATGCGTCCAGTTCATACTCTTTAATGAACGGAGCAATCCTGGCCCGCGTGGACGGCTGATCCATCTTCCACCCGTACCACTGTGAGAAAAAGGCTCGCTTGACCAGCGCATGAAGTGACATTCGTCCGGCGAGTGTTCCGTAGGTCCATCGCAGAGCTTTGTCGCCATAGACTTTCTCCACGCAGGTTTGGTTTCGGTATCGGTCGAAGAAAACAATATCGTCCATGCGGTCACGGTGCGGCAAGGGGTGGGTTTGCGGTGGGAACCGGATTGTTGCAGAACGTCGTGACTCTGTCGTGTGGGATGGCAAAACGCGGCACGATTCTCCAGGTGGTGCGAATCTTCTACCGGCAGGAACCGTGTCCCGGCGTGGACGAAAATTCAACGAGTGTCTTCGGCGAATTGCCTCACCGTTGTCTTTCTCTTCCGCACTTTCAGATGGCTGGTGTCTTTTATCGGTTCATCAGGAAAGTTGCGACGTTGTCGAGGAACTGTCGCAGTGTCGCTGAAACATTGTCAGCAAAGTTGCATTCGTTGATGGCGTTACTCATGAGCTGCACCCAGCGGTCCCGAGCTGCCTGATTGACAGCGAAGGGGGCATGTCGCATGCGAAGCCGAGGATGACCACGGTGTTGAAGATAATCCTGTGGGCCACCAAATCTGAAGATCAGGAACATTCGAAGCCGTTCTTCAGCACCATGAAGATCATCGCGGGGATACATGGGCCCAAGAATATCATCCAGCGGGATTTGTTTGTAAAACGCCGCTACCATGCGCGCTATGCCTTCGGACCCAATGACACTGTAAATTTGATTTTCAGTCAGTGGACTCTGGTTCGATGGCGATTCATCCGATGGAGATTGGTCGAAGGTCGTCGATTCGGTCACAATGGGCTCGCCGGTCAATGGTAGTCGCAGGTTGCTGTCAGGATTGTCCGCATTGCAACGTTTTTCGGAAGAGGGATCAATCCATGTTCGCGTCCCGGCTCAATGTCAGCTGTCGATTCTATGTCGAGCGAATTCTTGCCGCCCTGTGTTGCTGCCTCGCAGTGTCCGTAACGCAAGCCACCGGAGCTGAATTCCGTGGCGTGGTGCTTGATGCCGATTCCGAGATGCCGGTTGCCGCTCGCATCTATGTTCGGGACAGCGACGGAGATTGGTTGTTCGTCGAAACGGCTGCATCAGATGGCAGTGCGTTTCCCTACAGCGAACAATGGGTCCCAATGCCTGACTCTACAGAAAAACATACGACGGTTTCAGCGCACCCGTTTCGGATTGAGCTGCCAGCGGGTACCTACACTATTCGGATCGAACGAGGGAAGGAGTACTTGCCTCTGTCCTGTGCGATCACGATGACAGATCAGCCGCAGCATGTTGATTTCCGGCTGCAACGATTTGTTAATGCCGCAGAGCGTGGATGGTATTCCGGCGAAACACACGTCCATCGTCGTTTGCAGGAACTGCCAAATGTGATGATGGCCGAGGATTTGAACGTCGCGTTTCCAGTTGCCTTCTGGACGGTACGATCAGATCGACCACCTGATCTGGAACCTTCTCCTTTACGTCGTCAGGGACCGTCTCCGTTTGGCGCCAGGCAGGATGCAGGTCGGAATCCTGTCTTCGTGGATCGGCAGCACGTGATTTTTCCTCGCAATACAGAGTACGAGATTTTTTCGATCGGTGATCATCGCCATGTGCTGGGCGCGGTTTTCATTCTGAATCATCAGTCCGTCTTCCGTCAGTTGGTCCCACCGGTTCGCAATCTTGCGGAACAGGCACACCGCGAGGGTGCTTTGCTGGATCTGGATAAACATTCGTGGCCGTGGTCCATGATGCTGGTGCCTGTGGCAAACGTGGATTTGTTCGAGCTTTCGAATAACAGTGTTTGGCGGACGAACTTTGGGTTTAATCGTGTGTCAGATTCGATTCCCGATTGGATGAAAGTTGAATACGAAAGTCCGGGCGTCTTAACCGAATGGGGCTGGCTGCAATATGGATTTGAATGCTGGTATGCACTTCTGAATTGCGGGTTCCGTCTGAGTCCTTCTGCCGGTACCGCCTCCGGTGTTCATCCTGTGCCGCTGGGATACAGTCGTGTTTATGTACAGACAGGAAGTTCATTCGATTATGAAAAATGGCTGACAGGATTGAAGGCCGGGCACAGCTTTGTCACGAACGGGCCAATGTTGTTTGCCACGATCAACAAAGAACATCCGGGTACAGCACATCCATTTTCCGAAGACGGCGGGGAATTGCCGATACACGTGGAAGTTGTCAGTCAGTTTTCTGCATCTCTGGTTGAGATTCTTCAAAATGGGCGTGTTGTTGCATCCATCGTCCCGCAATCAACGGTCGATGCAACAGGAGCATCCAGGACTGTGATTGACGAGTCCATTGCCGTAAGAACATCCGGCTGGATTGCCGTTCGAGTGATTGAAAATCAACCCGATGGCAGGAAACGCTTCGCCCATTCCGCGCCGTGGTATGTATCTGTGCAGAATCGACCAATGCGGCCTCGACGTGAACAGGTTGAGTACTTTCTGCAACTCATGGATACGGAGATCATTCGCAACAAGGACATTCTGCCCGCCGAATCTCTGGCAGAAATCGAACAGGCACGAGATGTCTACCAGAGTCTTCTGGATGAAAGTGAACCCTGAATGCCTGGATGTCCTACTCCTGAGTGATATCGATTCGCTGGTTGACTTCCACGTCGGCCAAAGTCTGTGACGATCCATCAGGCCATTTGATTTCGACGGATTCGATTTCGGAGATAGTGCCCAGTCCAAAAGTCAGCGGAAGCTCAGACTGCGAGAGATAGCTGCGCGTTGGCATAACCTGCTGTTGCATTGTTTGATCTGCCAGACGCACGCTGACCTGAGCGCCGATCGCATCGAGGTTGCACTGTGTTCCCGTTAGTTTCAGCTGAAGCCAGTGATGCCCCAGGTTCTGGTCGTTTCTCAGGAGCCTCGGTCTGGCACCGGTTGCCGTGATCAAAAGGTCCTGATCGCCATCTCCATCGATATCTGCAACGGCAGATCCACGCCCCACAATGGGCTGCAGGAACTCTTCACCACAATGGTTCAAATCAACAGGCATGAACTCTGTGCTTTGTTCCGGTCCGCAATTCCAGAACAACTGGGGTGGCTGTTCGTAAGTCTGACTCGGCTGAACTCGATTGATATCTTCTTCCAGATGTCCATTGGCAGCAAACAAATCCATGCGCCCATCGAGATCATAGTCGACATAGCAAACGCCAAAAGTAAGATTCAACCGGGTGTTGGGTCCCAGCCCCGTGGAAATGGCTTCATCGGCAAACTGAAGACCAGCGTCACCGGAGACGTAGAGAGCCGTCATTTCATTTGCGAAGTTGCCAATGGCAATACCAACGGAGCCATTATTGCGAAACGTGGATGTATCAATTCCCATCGCCCCGCGCGCATTGCCATTCATGTCGAATGCTAGTCCTGCAATGGCGGCGGTTTCTTCGAACCTGCCTTTTCCGGTGTTCCGAAACAGGAAGTTCTGCACCGTATCGTTGGCGACGACGATATCCATCCATCCGTCAGAATCGAGATCTCTGAACGTCACTCCAAGTGACTTACCCATCGCCGTACCCTGCGCGGGATTGAGGACGCGGATGCCTGCCTGCTCTGAGATATCCGTAAATTTTCCGTCTCCATCATTCTGATAAAGGAACGAGAAGGAGCCTTCGAAGTTTTGAGGGCGACCGTAAGCGCGTCCGCCTCCAGTGAGCTGGAAGTCCTGTGACTTGTCAAACTCTGACGTCCACGTCAGGTAGTTGCATACAAACAAATCAAGGTCCGAATCGTTGTCGAAGTCGAACCAGCCACAACTTGTGCTCCAGTCTGATTCGGTACCTGAGACGCCAGCCGTATCCGTGATGTCCAGAAACTTGCCGTTCCCCAGATTTCGAAACAGGTGATTCTTTCCGAGTGCAGAAAGAAATACGTCGACGCGTCCGTCATTATCAAAGTCTCCGACGGCGGCTCCCATGCCGTAAGTTGTGATGCCAATCCCGGACCCTTCTGTAACATCCTCGAACTGGCCATTTCCGGCGTTCTTGTACAACCGGGTGGATGGCGATGGGCGGTCCGGGTGAATTGTCCAGACGTTCGAATTCACCAGCAGCAGATCCTGGTCTCCATCCTGATCATAGTCGAAGAACGCGCAGCCACCGCCCATTGTTTCCGGAAGCAGTTTTTCACCGGATGCTCCGTTCTCGTGAATAAAGTCGATGCCGGAAGATTCGGTAATATCCGTGAAACGAACGACAGGCATGGTGGCTTCTGATGCCAGCCGGGCTTTCGCTTCAACGACCGGAGTTTGCGGGGCGACAACGACCGGGGCCGGTCGATTGTGCCACCAGACGGTCGTTACCACGATGATTCCAATCGTGAAAAGTACCAGCGTCGACCACTTCAGAGCGGTGACAATGACCGCGTCGTCTCTTTCTTCTCCTTCCGTAAGTTGATCATTCAATGGTTCTTTGGGTGGTTTGGGATTGTTCTTTTGTGGACGATTCATTCTGCACCTCCCGCCTGTTGATACTCGGTGGTTGACGTGGTTGCCGACTCCTGAGTCGTACCAGGTCGTGCAGGTTGTTCCTGACGTTCCACAACGATCCACCCTGGTGCACCATCGCGTTGAAGGGAATACCTGACGATGGCTTCGGCCGCGTGATTGGCTGCCGGATACTTCTCTCGCGCAAGTCGAACGGCTCGCCCCTGGGCATTATCGTCCGGCTTATAGCGTTGGTGCAGTGCAGCGTGCTCGGCCTCCTTTTCAGCGTCTCCGAGTTCGCGATAAAGGAGTTGAAGGTTATAGTGTGCCGTCAGTTGCTCAGGGTCTACTGTCAGCGTTTTCTGAAATTGCAACACTGCTTTCTGCCAGTATTCCTTTGCTTCGTCAGGATGATTTTGCCGGGCTTTTTGTCGTCCCAGATCGAAGTAGGTTTGCCCAAGAAGGTTGAGGACTTCGATATCAATACTGAAATCCAGGCCGCGTTCGATCATCGATGGAGTCCGGTCTTCGAGCACAGATCGGAAGTTTGTGACTGCTTCTTCCAGGTAACCCTGCTGGCGATTAACGATTCCGTTTAGCCAGGCCCACGTCCACCTTGGGAAGCCTTCCTGCTGTTCCATCCTGGCGGCCCGGCCGAGGGCATCAACAGCTTCATCGATTCGGCCTTCGAGGTTCAGAACCCGGGTAAGATTCAGTGGGCCGTCAAAGCGGCCAAGCTTTTCAACCTCCGCAAATGCATCTGCGGCCTGTCGAAGCTCTGCTTTCCCTTTCAGCAACAGCCCGATTCCATAGTCATTCCATCGCTGCCATGTGGGGATCTCGCGATCTTCATTCACGATTTCGGCATCGATTCCTTCGACAGGAAATGTCACCAGGTCACTTGCCATCGTGGTCACTGGCAGATTGTTGACGTATGGCTGACCTGGTACATGTCCGCGGATTGTCTGCCCCAGTTTCTCATTTGCCTCGGCCACGAATTGCATGTAACGCTGGTCAAATTTGCGGTACTGAAGTTTTACCTCAACGGTAACGGGTTCGGTCAGGTCTTCCGGCAACAGCAGTTCGTAGTGTACCGTCTGGCCGGCACCGGGTGGAATCTGATGATTGTACAATGGTGTGAAGATATCCTGAGCGTTGCGTCGGTCGATACGATTGCCATCACGATCGAGCATGAACACATTGATGAAGTGTGCCCAGGGATCAACTTCATTTTGTTTTGTTGAGTCAATTGCTCCGCTTCGACCAATGATTCTTTCGCCGGATCGGACTGTGACGTCCAGCCAGATTTCGTTGGAGTCCACTGTTCCCTGTGAGAACAAATGTCCAAGTTTCAGAGTGCGGACGACAGTGTCGATCAGGTACCTGCGACCAGGTTTGAGCTCTGGTAACTGCGGTCTTAGTGGTGCATAGAGTTTGCCATCAATTTCTCCGTCTTCATGGATCCCGAAAATGTCGACTCGCACATTGTCTTTCAGGAATTCCTGATGCGCCTTGATGATGTCCGCTTCGTCACGCAGCCATGCAATTCCGGTGTTGGCAGAAGGGAACAGGTGATCATGGACACTCAGCTTTTGGGCATTGTCGAAGAATTGCGCACCAAAGTCGTCGGACGCCACAAGGGGCATATGGCACTGGTTGCAGTTATCTTTGGTTTTCGGTGGATAGTAGAACGCCCTGGCGTTGTGTCCCGACACGCCACTCATGAGATAGGGGTCGTAATGATTCTGTCCTCGCAGGAATTCCTTGTAATGATTCAGCTCTTTCGGCAGGTGAACCTTGTGACAGGTTGAGCAGAATTCTGCGGATTTGTGGATCTCCGGTTTTAGAAATGTCTTCTTGTGGAAAGATGGTTTTGCTTTGACGAGCTGATTGTTGACCCATTGCAGGATTTCATTATCGCTTGTGGCGAAGGGGTAATGCAGCGGTTCTTCGATGGTGTAATCCGCGTTCCCTCGCTGGCTGTTCACGTGAGTGATCGCATGGCACACCGTGCACGTAATTCCTGCGTGTGCCGTTGGATGATTGGTGACATCGAACTTCGGATCGTCGAACGCTCCACTAAAAAAGGGAACAGGGTCGTGGCATCCTGCGCACCATCGAGAAGCCTGAACAGATCCGTCACGCTGCAGTGTGACGGCACGCGTTTCATTGACCGATGCGAGATAAGGCGGATTGTTGAACGAACTGAAACGGTGAACACTCTGGCTCCAGCCAGCATGGACGTCCGCATGACACCTTTTGCAGTAATTGTCGTTCATCAGCGCAGCGGCAGGGATGAAGTTGCCGGAAGATGTTCTGGCCAGTGATGGCTGGAAGTATCTGGCGCCAGAAGCGGGCCCGACTGCATTCCACTGGCGGGGATCCTGAGAATGCATTGCAACGCCGACAGCCACTGCAGTTGCCACTAACCCCGCGTACGTCAGTCCGATACGCCATTGTATTTTTGGCCCGGCAAGCCGATGCAGCCAATACAGCCAGCCGGCAAAGAGCGGGCTTGCGACGTGCGCCCAGTAAACCATGCTGCGGCCCGTTGGGTTGCGAAGATTGAAGTTCCCGATCCGCATTAACAGAAACCCGGAGACCAGAACGACTATGGATGTCGTGAACAGGACGTACCCAATGCGAACAGCGCGACGATTTTTGCGATGGCGGGTTGCCAGCAGATGAATGACGCCGAAGACAATGAATGGGACAACAAACAGCATTCCCAGTGCAAGGTGCGCAAGGAACATGTATTGGTAGAAATAGTTCTGGTAAGTGCGCTGCGAGTACCATTCCAGGGCCGTGATACTGACCAGGTACACGGCGTTCGCTCCAAGCAGGGCGCTGAGAGCGAAGATGACATAAAGAAGTTTCCTGAGACGCGGTCCGACAGCGCGGACGTACTTGCGCGCAGGCGCACTTACGTTCGGGGAAGGCTGATCCATAGTGCTACTTTCCGTCAGAATTCTGCTGTTAAATCGGGGTTGACCAGCGCATGAGCGGCGCAGGCGACAACAGAGCTGAGGAACGGAAAGGGGGCCAGCGGAAACGACATCGTCTTTCAGCAATGTCGTACTGTACGATCAAACGGAATTCTCACGTCGCAACATCCGTCTGCAGTTGCGCCCGCGTGGGCAGACTGCAGCAATTTCGAAGGATGGGAGAAAACGGATAACCACGATCAGCGCAGAACGCGATCAGCACAGCCACACTGTTCCTCAGCAGATTGCTGATTTGGGCGGACGGAACAGCGAATCAAGACAGACATCCTGAATGAACTGGAACAATTGATGATCAAAGCGTTCAATTTCTACACATGGCATGGAACGCCAATCATTCAGACAGGCTGATTCGTTGACGAGTCTCTGATCGGGGATCGAAGGGGCGAAAGGAGACGCAGGGGAACCAGAGCAGCCCGGGCCGCTGCATGGGGCATTTTGCCTGCGTTTCGATCTCGATGCATCTGAATCTGTCGCATGGTCCTGTTGTGTCGCGGGCCGTTGGGCTGACTGCATGGAGGACGACGGTTTCATATCGTGTCGAGAAACCGGGACACCATTGCGAAAGAGGTAGTCGCCGCATCCGGCCGAAACTTCTTCGGAAAGCACAATGCCTGCGACCAGAACCGTGGCAATTGCGAGAAATGACTTCACCGCGCAGCGACCGCCCACTGAAGGGGAGCACGCCTGGCTTTCACGAGGTGGGTGAAGCATTTTGAGAAGATTCCGAGGTGATGAGATCTCACCGGATTATGACAACCATTGTCTGCTACATTGAAGTTACCGTGAGCAGGAACGGCAAGTGAAAAGTGCGATCAGTTCCGGATTGTTACGGAACAGTAGTGCAGGGCGTTGGGCCAATCCGAACGGTTTTCGCTTTTCATGGGATCACACTGCGGGATTCGAAACGCTGGCAAGAGGCTCAGAAACCAGATTCCGTCAAGACTTTGACTTTGGCTCGACCCATCAAATCCAGCAGTGGAAGAAACAATGTTGCGGCGTTTGCGTTCTGATCTGCCAGACTGGAATCGAGCACCTTGATGCAGACCGGTGCTGCTGCTGAAGTGCCGGTCGTTGAGTCGAAAGCCTTCCAGTCACCATCAATCCATGCTTCGACCCACATATGGGCGGTAAAACCGGACAACTTTGGATTGTATGCGAGCCCGGTTACAACACGCGAAGGGATACGATTGCAGCGCATCAGCGCGGCAAGAAGGATCGCATGTTCGGAGCAATCACCTCGCATGTTTTTGACGATGGCACTGGCTGGTGCCAGAGATGTGGAAAACGCGGACCGACGAAGATTGACAGTCAGGTATGCTGAAAGGTGTCTGCAGGTTGTGTCCGGATCGATCAGGCTGCCAGCGGCAAGTCTTGACATGCGTTGCACTTCATAGTTGTCGATATCCAGCAGCCGGGTTGCGGCCAGGTATTCTTCCGGAGCTCCTTGCGTTGAGGCCTGGGTATTGAAAGTTGATGTTGATATCTGCTTTGGCGACTGGATTGTCAGGTCTACCTGCTCCGGTTTGGTTTGCTCCGCCTTCTGAAGTCTGCCGGATGGCAGGAAAAGATGACCGGGCGAAGGTACTGTCATTCTCAGACGAACCTGTTGCCAGTTTTCATCATTCGGCAGCGGTCGATCGATCGGGATAATCGATGCCAATTCCAGATCCAGGGACTTGGTGTTTCCGTGTCCCATCGCGGCCATGGCATCGGCGGGTTCGAAGACAAGCTTGCTGCCGAGCATAGGCTGTTCGGTCCGAAGAACTTGACCCTGTTCGGTGATATACATGGTAGTGATGCGCGTTTGATCGATGACCGGCCAGAAGTCGAAGCGTCGAGCACTGGCAGAAGTTCCGTTCTGCAGGCGAACGGTTTGCGATCCTTTGTCCCGAACTTCGATATCTGCGATGGCGACTGTCTCTGGAAACAGAACTGGAAATCGCGATATCGAACGATTTTGCCTCGTCAGCACCGATGGCATCCACTCAGTAATCATTGAAGAACGGGCGGGCGAACCGGATGAAATCCTGAATTCGTGCCGAGTGGCCTGGACGAGTTCTGAAACATCATACGTGGATGTTTCGCTGTTCCATCTGCCGGACCTCTCGAGAGTTGTTCCATCGGCTGCCGTGCGCTGCAGCGACCATTCGAGGACCGACCCTTCTTCGTTCTCAAGAGTTTGTTGCAGTGCAGAGACAGAAAGGTCTGTCCCGAATTTCCTGAGCGCCAGCTGAGTATCGCGTCGCCGTCGAATTCGGGAGTTCTGCTGTCCACCAGATTGAAGCTGAGTCTCGGTCACTCGCTCATAGCCCACTCGCTCATCACCAAAGAGGACGATGTACCAGATTTCGCTGGTCGCTTGTTTCGTGTCTGCTGGCTGAAGGTCAATCAGGGGGGCGCTGGTGCGTGATTTGTTGCCAGGACGAAATCGGGGCTCGGATCCGGCTGGCTTCTGCATTCCGGGTATGCCCGGCGAAATCACCGGTGCATTGGACTGTTGTGCCTGCCCGAGAGCTGCCTGTCCGAACCAGACGGACCCGAGCAGGAGCAGCCTGACGAAACCTGCCAGGTGGCCTGCGGTCCAGCGGAACATGCAAAATGTTTTTTCTGAATCCAGCATGTCGACATCCGTGAATAAAGCCGTCCGGAAGAAGTGGCTCCGTAGTATGACAGATTTCTTGAATCGTGGCGCCGGGAGTTGTCTTAAGGTGCCGAACAGGCAGTTTTTTTCGTTCGTATCGATTGGCCGAGTGCCAGCACAGTTTGACAGGACGGTACGTTCGTAGCTTTTCAGGGCAGGGGATGGGGCATTTTTCCAGATCGATTCAATTCTGAGTCGTTCTGTTGAGATTGCGTGCTAGGTTTTCGAAAGTCACAGGTCACGGACTCGTCGGCTGAACGTACAAACTTGCAACAGACACCATCCAGCAGGACCATTGGCATGGGTTTCCTGAAGAACTTCCTGAGATCAAACTACCGAGATGGCGATGCACCGCATGGTGTCAGCAGCTTTCGCAATCTGAGCGAAGAGCAGCTGGAAGCTCATATGAGCGTGGCTCGGTATGGGGATTTCACATTGTCCGACGCCATTCGGCCTTCGTACAACCTGGAGGTTATTCCCCGTACCGGGTATCGGCACGAGTGGTATGTCGATCAGGAAACCGGAGCGAGGATTCCGGTTCTGATGGCATCGGTCACTCGCGAACGTCTGTTCGATGCCTTCCTCTCGCAACTGGATCTGCTGGGGGAATCTGTTGATGTCGTACTGGAGACCAGTCACGATAAATCGAGTGGCCAGCACACAGACCTGTATCGAGAACAGATCGATATGCCTGTTCTGCAGAGCATACTTTACGACTTCGAAGATCTCCTGGTCGACGATGGCTGTTGCGGGATTGCTGTCCTGAATCCTCGTACACCGATGGAAGTACAGCTCGACGAACACAAATTGCTGTTTGTCTATGGCCAGAACAACGCGGTCTACGCGGACGCACTGGAGTCCAACGGGGTTCCCTGTATCAGAGATCTTCAGTTCATAACGGAAGCTGAGCACGTTCATTCGTCCAGCGATGAGTACCAACAGCGATTTGAACAGTTGTGTTACCAGCTGGGAATCGATGTCTAACAATATCAGTTGAGTCTCGTTGAGACACAGGAGGATTCGATGATGTGGTCCCCTCCACGGCGTCGAATAGTTGAGCTTCGGAGTGTTCAAAGAAGTTTGACCGGACGCAAAAATCTACTGCGTTGCCTGAGCCGTCTGACGGCTTCGGCAACTCTTTTCGCTGCGCTGGGTTGTGGGTCGATGTCGACGTTTCATTCGTCGATGGAGATTGCCGACCGACGTTCATTTCAGGAGTCGGTCCTGCGTTTGCCTGACACGCCGGTGTTCGATCTTTCTCCGGGGCCGATTTCAGAGCCGAAGACACGCGTTGCAACGACCAAACCCACAAAGCCACTGGTTGCAGCGCCCCAACCGTTTGCATGGGGCGAAGAGGGGCAGTCGACAGCCGGGCTTCCGTTTCAAATTTACTCCGCCGGGAATGACGGCTACCGCACGCTGGTGGTCGGCAGTGTGGGTGGAAATGATCCGGTTGCCATCCGACTGGTTGATGAACTTGCAATGCATCTGCATCAACAGCAAAGCATCATGGGCGGTTTCGAGACCTTTGTTATCCGAACACTGAACCCGGATGGGTTGAAACGTCAGTCATTCGTGAATGGCAACGGGAAGTACGTGAACAACTTTTTCCCGAATGCCGAAGACAGAACTGTGCGTGTGACAGACATGATTTCTGAGGTGCGATTTGCTCTCAGACAATTCGAGGAGCGACAACCTCAACGCGTCATTCATATTCGTACCGTGCGGTCCGACCGCGGTGTGATCGCTGCCAGTTCCAGCGCTCGGAATGCAGTGAAATCGCTTGGAGAATGGCTTCAGTTTGATGTCAAATTGCTGCCTGGGCCAGCCGTTGACGGTTCAATCGAAAAGTACGTCGCATCAACAGATCGGATGCAAATGATCACGATCGCGGTACCCGCAGGTGTCTCTCCGGCAGAAGCCTGGCCACTTTACGGTGACGCTATTCTGAATCTGCTCCTGAGTGACGACTACGAAACTCGCGAACTGGCACGGCGTAAGAATTCGTCGGCTGCCAGTGCGCGACTCAGGGATCCTTCGAATCCGTAATCACTCCGGCTTTGTAAACTAGACTGTCCGTTGAAAAACCGGGACCGGCACGCAGGACGACTAGAAACCATCGTGTTTTAAGGTCTCCTGCTCGAGCTCGAGCCAGTCCGGTTCTTCAACAGGCGGTTAAGTTAACTCTCTGTCGTCCGGAGAAGAGGTGCCCAAATAAGAAGAGCCGAAGGGAAGCCCCCTTCGGCTCTTTGTTTTGGTCCATCAAGCCCTGAGCTTCTTACTGACGAGCATTGATCGTCGACAGAGACGACTTGACCATGCGTCGCGCCTCGGTGGTTCGCTGGATGGCATTCCGGAATGCTCCGGCATCGCCTACACCCGGAAGCAGCAACAGTGTTTGTCCGCTGGCAGACTTTAATCGAACATCGGCCGCCCGAAAGAACTCCTGACCTGCCCGCTGTTCCAGTTCGACGGAGTCGACTTCACTGAGGTCGACCTGACGTAACTTCTGAGCTCCAAGGGAAGCCCAGATCTGAACCGAGCGATTGGTGAGCACGTACCTGGAACCCAGGACTTTCGTCAGTAAATAAAGTGGTGCTCCGATGGGAGCCGTCGGCAGGGCAAAAAGCAACGTCGACAATTTGTGCCCGAAAATGCGTATCGGGATGCATCCGTAAAGCTGTCCCAGGAGTCGACCAAACGCATTCGCACATACCGACGGATAAACCGTCATAACATTGGACTCAGTGGATGAACTCACACCGGCAATGGCCTGTACTGACATGTCCGCGCCTTTGATTGCTTCGAGCGTCTTGAATTGGAAAATCAGCTGAAAATCCGAATCTGGCGAAGGCTACCAGCTGCGATCCTTCAATTCCAGCGGTCGAAAATGGCCTCGAAACCTTTCGCCTCATTGAGAACCGGCGGCAGGTTCTTTGGGCTTGGGAAACTTGTCTTCATTAATCTTCCGGATCGGATCTCCCGGGTTGGCCAGCGGAAGCTTGCCGCGCTGGACAATCTTGTCGGGTTGACTGCAGGTCATCTCGTTGCATGCCTGGTATCGGAGCTGGACTTCCAGTTCACCAAACTCTGCTGTCTCGCTGGCTTCTGTTTCCAGCAGTGCATAGATGATAACTTTGCCGCCGTACACATGGTACGGTTCTGTTTCACCTTCCATCGTCATCAGTTGATGGGCCGGATATTTCACTCGGGTCAGCTTGATTTTTTGCTTGCTGGTGATCTTGAGTTCCGTTGGGATGAGGAAGTCCGGGTTAGATGGATTTGCATTTATGTGCCATTCCTTGTCGATCGTAATCTCGATCGCAACAGGGCACTTTCCACCGCGTTCGAGTTTGTCAAAGAACGGATAGACGCCAACGGAAAGTGGTCGGTCACGTTTCTCTTCCGCCTGGCCGGACGAAGGGTTGGGCTCAGGGGACACTGGCTTGAAGACAATAGTTGCAGTCGACTCGTCTTTCTCGTCGGAGTGGGTCGAAGCCTTATTCGTGATGGATTCGTCTGATATCTTCAGGCCACAAAGTATTGTTCCGCTCTCCCGGCTGTTGGCAGCCGATACATCAGCAGATTCGTTCATCGACAAAAGGTCATGTAACGCGAGTCCCATCCCCGCGCAGGCAGCCGGCGATTCTGACATGGTCGGTGCAAACCGGCCCATTGTGTCGCTTGCGATTTGTTTGAACTCGTCGTTGTGTTTCGAGAGTTCCAGCAGATTCCGGACCGTGACACTGAATCCTGACGGATAGACGGAGTCGTAGACGGTGCAGGTTCTTGCAATCAATTGTTCGTGGTTGGCTGAAGTGTAGAAGAAGGCCTTCAGTTTCTGGTCGTAGAACAGTTCAATCTGCTTTCGGGTGATGTCACTTGCATGTTGCAGCCATTGCGCATCGTTCGTTGCCTGATGAAGTTCGCCCATGGCAGCTGCCAGGTATGCGTAGTCATCGAGGTAAGCGTCGTAGACGGCCGTGTCATTTCTCCAGGAACGGTAAAATGTTCCATCATCTTTTCTCAGGTGGTCCAGAAGGAACTGCGCCGCATTCTTCGCTGCTTCCAGATCATCCTGACGGCCCGGCAACTGGCTACTCTGCGCCAATGCCTGAATCATCATCGCGTTCCATTCGGTGAGTACTTTATCATCCAGCATTGGTCGCTGGCGTTTATTGCGTACTTCCAGCAACTTTGATTTCGCGGCCTCAATCCGGCGGAGACCGGAGAGTTGTTCGATGTTCAGTAATGAAAGTGATTCCTGGGTCGGTCGAGGTAATCGGAGGACATAACCATGTTCAAAGGGATTCTCTTCTTTCATGCCGTAGACCGTCATGAACAGTTCGGCATCTTCGGCCAGCGACCCTTCAATTTGCTGCGGCTGCCAAACGTAGTACTCACCTTCAATGGCGTTTGTTTCTGCATCCAGGGCTGAGCAGAACCCGCCTCCGGGGAGTGTGAGTTCGCGCTTGACGAAATCAGCGATCTCACCGGCGACCTCAAAGAACAGTGGATCGTTGGTAATTCCTGCGGCTCGTGTATACACCTGCAGCAGCTGGGCCTGATCGTAAAGCATCTTTTCGAAGTGCGGCACATGCCAGCTTCGATCAGTGCTGTAGCGATGGAATCCGCCTGCCAGATGATCCCGCAGTCCGCCCATCGCCATTGATCTGAGCGAATGAATGACGATGTTCCGTAAATCGGTCCGTGTTTTCGAATCCGCTGCATCTTCGTCTGCCGTCTGACTCAAAGTCAGCAATAGTTGCAGACGAGGGACATTGGGAAATCGTGGTCCGTCCGGTCTCGCCGGATTCCAGTCGACGCCTCCATTTACCGGATCGTATCGGGAGGAAATATCGTCGGCCGCGGCATCCAGGAGGGAATGACTCAGGTCGACTTCTTCAACAGAGAACCTGGGGCCGCTAAGTCTGCGAACTTCCGCGGCAATAATGCTGGCCGATCCTTTGAGCCTCTCGGGGTTGGAGTTCCATAGTTTGCTGACCTGGTTTGCGACATTCAGGAATCCTGGTCGGCCGTCTGTATCGGCCGGAGGCAAATACGTCGCTCCGGCAATTGGATTCCCGTCCGGTGTCAGAAAGATGGACAGCGGCCATCCGCCTCCACCACCCTGGCCGGCCGCCTGTTGATAGACAATCAGGCTGGTCATGTAGATGTCGTCGACATCGGGACGTTCTTCGCGGTCCACTTTGATGTTGACGAAATGCTCATTCATGAACGTGGCAATTTCCTGATTGGAAAAGACAAGGCGTTCCATCACGTGGCACCAGTAGCAGCTGCTGTAGCCAATCGAAAGGAAGATGGGCTTATTTTCGCTGCGAGCCTTCTCAAATGCCTCCGGACCCCACGCGTACCAGTCCACCGGATTATGGGCATGCAGAAGTAGGTAGGGGCTGGATTCGCGGGACAGACGATTTGCTGGCCTGACCCTCTGGTCAGGTTTCTGGTTCGACGCTGACGTGGCGTTGTCCTGAGCAGACGCTGCAGAGGAAAGGCAGGCAGCAAGGCAAAGTAAAACTGTGCTCAGAGATACTGAGTTGATTCGGAGGGGCGTTTTCATCGGCGTAGATTCTGGGGAAGAATTCTGGGATGCAGGGGTATGTCATTCTAGCGGCATTGGCCGTCAGGGAAACCATGTTCACGTGATCAGTCGGTTGGAGTTGCTGCGCCAGCGAGCTGTTTGGGAGCGTCGCGTTCATGGCGCATCAGGCGCAACCTGCGAGCGAAACCCTGGATTTGGCGTGATGGCATCCCAGTTTGCGGAGAATGTTTGGGTTGTATGCGAGCTTTGGGTGGGTGGGCTGTGGCGGATGCCGAGCACATCTGTTTGCGGTTGGTGTCCGTTTCTACCCAATTGAGCCTGTTGGAATGGGGGGAATGGGTTGAGTGTTTTGGGCGATCAGGTAGTGACGGAAGTTCGTACTGTGGGATTTGGTGATCTGCTGTCGGTTTTGTCGCCGAACTAAGTACTGAGACGTAGCTCGATTTCGTCATTCAAGACGGTCGCGGGTTACGGGCCACTTAGTCAAAGGAATACTGGAATGGTTGGTTCAAGTCCCGCTCCCTCAGCTGCTCGACTTCCCAAAGGCTACCGGAACGATCGCTATTTCGGACTGATATACGATAGCGTTCCCTCTGGTGCTGATGATCTGACTATCATTCCGGGGATTGCAACGCGCGAAGCAGTCACGTTGAATCGCATGGGGATTTACTTTGTTCCGCAAATTGCCACGTGGCGTCACCATCATGTCGTTGCGTTTGCCGCAGAGTTACAGATTCCGCCCACACAAATCGTCAGCGAACGCTGGGTAGAAAATGCTCAGTCGTTGTGTGCGGAACCTCTTGTTGCTCAGACATCTGCTCCGCCTGCACCGTTTCTGCGAACCCTGGCCATTCTCACGTGTGCCATGATGATTGGGTTGTTCCTGGTGTACTTCATGGGCAACCGAACAGCCACACCATTGCATGGTGTTCTGTCTGCCGACATTACGGCCATTCGGGTGCCAGCCGATTCCAAACTACTGGCCTCTCACGTGAAGGCTGGAGATGAGGTGTTTTCCAGCACGCCGCTTCTGACCCTGGAAAAAGTTTCGCACCAGAAGTTGATTCAGGATCAGCAAAGCAGGGTGCAGCAGTTGCAGAATGAGCTGAGACAGGCGGAAGCCCAGTCGGAGCTCGAACTTGCATGGCGCAGTCGCGAACTCGAGCGCGAATTGTATGACGTCAGAGTTCAGACTCAGATTATTCAGGAAGTGCAAAAACAGTCACGACCATCTGTCCCCACAGCTGCTCTGGAAGAACCTCCGGTCGAACATTCCGGCAGTAACAGGACACGTCTGGCTTCGGTTTCTAGAAGTCGTGATGTGGCACAAAGAGCCGCTATCCCTGCCGGAGGCATTGTGTTCTTCAGCGGAGCGAGTGGTGAATCGACCATGGAGTCGGGACTGTCAGCGGCGTCTGTGGGTCTGCCGCCACGCCCGGTGCCGACACAGGTTGCCCAGGCGAGACCCGTCCAGTTGGCTGAACCGAAGATCGTTTCTGCCGCTTCACCGGCAACGACGGTTGCTTCATCGGCTATGGCCGAAAATCTGGAGGCTCGGATCAATCGCCTGGAGTCACTTCGATCTGTCCTGCCGGAACAGGTTCGGCAGGCGGCGGGCATCGAAAATATGCGAGCACGGTTACAGGACGCCACAGCGCTGCTTGACCAGATGAAGGAAGTCAGTCGTGAGGTCTCCGTCACATCGCCGGGTTACGGAGTTGTCGGTCAGGTACGTTTCAGGGAAGGAGACAACCTTCCTGAAGGTGAAGTCATGCTGAAGATCCTGCACACGGACCGTCGTTACGTGGTCGTTTACGTACCGACTCGCCGCGTGAACGAATTGCAGCCAGGGTCAGAAGTCAAACTGAGTTTCCCCGGCGGGCAGCAATTCCGAGGACAGGTCACAGACTTGCCGATGCTTGCAGAATCCTTGACTCCTGCCGGCGAATCGCTGGTCGCAGTTCGGATCGACCCGGTCGGTCGTCTCTGGCCCCATGTTCCTATTGGCTCCCAGGTTGATGTGGCCGCAGTGAATTAACGACGCCAGTCGTCTTCGCTGCTCGTCCCGGATTGGATGCGAAAAAGCGTCTATGCACGAGAGTAAATCTGTTTTGTTCGGCCTCTGTCGACCAGCCCGGCGCAGAAGCGTGCTCGCAGATCACTGACGCATCATTTTGTTAGCAGAGACGAATCTGCTGTCGAAGGGGCTGGCCTTCAAGTCATCATGGCATCGGTCCTGTTGATTCGTGGATTCTGTCGATTTGTGCAATCTGGTCGATAGAAAACGGCCCGAACGATTGCAGGGTTCCCGTGTCATCGGCGGTGATCAATACCAGTTGCCCCCGGGTGCTTTGTCGATTGTCAGGGTAACCAGTGAAAGTGCCGCCGTCGTTCAGGGTCACGACCATTTCATTGGTTTCGTTGACTCCCGGCAAGTCCGGATGAACAATGGCGGGAAATCTTTCCCACGCCCAGGTCCACAGTGTTGCCTTTGTGTCGACTTTGCCCGCAATGTCCAGCCATTCGAGTTCGGCTTTTCGAAGCTGGGCCATGGACGCCGCCTGACACCAGGGCCGCAGGACTTCTTCAATCCAGTGTCGTCGGGAAGCGGCAAGTTCATCAAAAGTACGGCCACCGTTTTTGTTGGTGCTTTGGGTCATTGGAATGTTGTTTAGGTTCTGAGGTTGGTGAGCCAATTTCTGCCATTTTATTCGGCAGGACCACTCGGATATTCGTGGTTTTCAGTCGCCGGATCGTATCGCAGTCTTCAGAAAACCGAATCGAATATTCGCTGCTGTTCTGCAAAAGATCAGCATCTTCTGTCGGCTGATCCTGAACGCAATCCACCTCTTGTTCCACTGGCTCGCGGCAAAGATCGCGGACGTTTTCTGATCCGAAAGGCAGCCTGTATAGTCCGCCTTTGGTCTCGTCGCATCTTCTAATGGTTCGGAACAGGAGTCAGGCTCCATGTATCGCTTCGCCCGTGTTTTCTTCCTTGTCCTGGCCGTGGCTGTACTTGCCTTTGGTCCTGAAGCATCATTTGCCACGTCCCTTGGTGCAACGGAAGCTCAGGCTGCAGCCGGGAGCCGTCCCGACATCCTTTTCCTGTTCGCGGACGATATGTGTTACGAGACTATTGCTTCGTTGAAGATGACAGATATCGACACTCCGAATCTGGATCGACTAATGAAGCAGGGGACGCACTTCAGCCATGCCTACAATATGGGCTCGTGGAGCGGAGCTGTCTGTGTCGCCAGTCGGACGATGCTGATTACGGGGCGATCGGTGTGGGATGCCAACCGAATTTATCAGACAACAGACAATGAACGAAAAGATGAAGTGCTCTGGCCCCAGTTAATGAAGCAAGCCGGTTATCAAACCTATATGACCGGAAAGTGGCATATCCGGACGGATGCCGGCAAAGTGTTTGACGTCGCAAAGGACGTGCGCGGCGGCATGCCCAGAGATACGCCGCAGGGTTATAGCCGTCCGATCGATGGAAAGCCTGATCCATGGAGCCCCAGCGATCCCGCGTTTGGTGGCTTCTGGGAAGGTGGCAAACACTGGAGCGAAGTGGTCGCTGACAACGCAAACGAATTCCTCGATCAGGCCGTCAAAAGCGAAAATCCGTTTTTCATGTATATCGCTTTCAACGCGCCGCATGATCCACGACAGTCACCGCAGGAGTTTGTTGATCGCTATCCGGTCAGTCGTATTCAGTTGCCCGTTAATTTCTTAAAAGAGTATCCACACAAAGATCAGATTGGGTGTTCGGCATCCCTGCGAGATGAGAAGCTGGGGCCGTTTCCCCGGACAGAACACGCCGTGAAAGTTCACCGCGGTGAGTATTACGCATTGATCACGCATCTGGATATTCAGATTGGTCGTATTCTGGACAAGCTGGAAGCCAGCGGCCGAGCCGAAAACACGTGGATTTTTTTTACTGCGGATCACGGTCTGGCAGTTGGCCATCACGGTCTGTTTGGAAAGCAGAATCTGTACGATCACAGCGTACGCGTCCCGTTTATTATTAATGGTCCGGGTGTGCCGAATGATCATCACATCGACGCGCCGATTTACCTGCAGGATGTGATGGCTACGTCACTGGATCTTGCGGGGGCGAGCAAACCGGATCACGTCTTTTTTAAGAGTCTGCTTCCATTTCTGCGCGGGGAACAGTTGGAATCCAACTACCCGGAAGTTTACGGCGCCTATCTGGAACTACAGCGGTCAATCACCGCAGATGGTTTCAAGCTGATTGCGTATCCGAAGGCGGGGGTGCTGCGATTGTATGACATGAAGAATGACCCTGCAGAAATGAAGGACCTGGCGACACAACCTGCTCAACAGGAACGTATCGAACAAATGTTTCATCGCCTGCAGGATCTGCAAAAGAGCCTGGGAGATCACCTGAGCCTTGCAGGTTTGCTGGGGTCTTCTTTGAAAGGGAACAAACCGGATTGAAGTGGACGACTGGCAGGTGTGGACCAGGGGCCGTGATCAGGAACCGTATTGTCGGACGGAGCAGTTGGATAGCTGTCTGGAAATCCCAGGCCGTTGGCTTCATTGACGATCGTTTGTAGTCGAAGAGTGATAATGTCGTCCTGAGCGTTTTTTCGTTTCTCCAGCTGGTCACGCAGCATTGCAACTCGTTCTTCAACCTGGGCAAGCTCTTTTTCGCGTTGCTGCAGGTCTCTTTCAAACTGCTCCGTTAACTTCGTGCGGACGGATGCAATGGCTACCGCATTCTTTTCCTCATCTGTCTCGTTCTTCAGTGTGCTGATCGCCTTCTGCAGTTCCAAAAGCGAATCCAGTTCCTCCTTCGGAACGGGTTCGTAAACAGTTTCTATAATTGTTCGTCGGACTTGACGCGCACGCATGGTTTGAGGTACTGGTTGTGTTTCAGCCACTGCCGCCCCGAATGGATCCGTGCTCTTCGGTTGAGGGAAACTTTCATTTGGGTTTGGGAAGAGGCGGGGAGCATTCGGTTGGAATTCGCCTGGACCGGCCTGAATACCCGGTGAAGACGTCGAGAGTTTGCCGGAATCAGGCGGCAGAAATCCTGAACGAGGCGCGAGTTCTCGATCAGCAGGCTGACCTTGCACGATTTTGTCGGTCGAAATAGTGGGGGGCAGTTCCTGAGTCGACGCTGATCTTGCCAGGAATCCTGCACCGCAAAAAATGGCCGTCCATAGGAAATAAGTAGTTCGACGCATCAAAGTCTCCTGACTGAAGTACGAAAAGTGGTCTGCGAAGGGCTGTGGATATCGGGGTGGCAACTGTTGTCTGAAGCTGGCAGCCTGTTGAAATCGGGACTGGTTCCAGCAGGAAACCTTAAAACACGATGGTTTCCAGTCGTCCTGCGTGCCTGTCCCGGTTTTTCAACGGACAGCTTGTGACTGGATCATCCTGCTCCAGGTATGAGTTCGTTCACAATTGACTTCAGCTGATGAATTTCCTCATCCCATTTCAAGGTTTCAACGGCGTGCCCGTAGTCGGATTCGACGGCGGGTGGTTGCTTCGATTCTATTTCTTCCAGCAACAGTTTTGTTTCGTGAAGGTCCGCTTCAAACGTATCCGGGGGCAGCCTGAGGATCGACATTCTGGATGCTGGCCTGTTGGTTGCGTCTGAAGGTGACTCTGCCGCAATTTCGTTCCTCGCCAGAAGATCTCCTGGCTGGTCGCCTTTCGGTTGTTGCTCGACCGGCCAGAATCCGGCACTTGTCCACATCCAGGCGGTCAGCACCATTGAAATGATGACGCCCCGCCGGAACCGCTTTCTCCATCGAGGCCATCGTCGAGTCCATCGGAGTCTTTTTGATCGACGTCCCTGCTGAATGTCAGAAAGAACGGTTTCGATCTGGTGCTCTGCCTGAACGGCATCGCGAAATCGCTCGGTCCGATCTTTCGACAGCAGACGATCAATCAGGTCTGCCAATTCTGGTGGTACATCTGCGTTGATCTCTTCAACCGGACGATGCTGGTCGTTGCAGATTCGATTCAGTATCGCCAGTGCATGTTCAGCCCGAAATGGTGGTCGTCCCGTGCACATGAAATAGATACAGCTGCCCAGACTGAACAGGTCGGATCGATGATCGACCAAATCACCTTTGGCCTGTTCGGGAGACATGTAATGGGGCGTACCGGCGACGACGCCCGTGCGTGTGAGCGTTGCGTCATCAACAGTGCGAGCCAGTCCGAAGTCTGAAATCAGAACGCGGTCAACGGAATCTTCCAGCAGAATATTGGCAGGTTTTACGTCTCGATGGACGACACCCTGAGCGTGAGCCGCTGCAAGCCCGGCCGCGACCTGTCGTGCAATTCGGAGCACCTCTTTTGCCTCCAGCGGTCCCCGTTCGTCAACGCGGGCCTGCAGCGACTGGCCAGGCACGTATTGCATCACAAGGTACGGTGTGTCACTGTCGGTCAGGACATCATGAATCGGGATTACATGTTCGTGAACAACTGCCGCCGCCGACTGTGCCTCGCGGGCGAAGCGACGTCGTGCTGCTCCATTGTGGGCAAGGTGCGGCTTCAACACTTTGATGGCGACCACGCGATGAAGTTCGCTGTCAAAGCCTTTCAGGACAACTCCCATTCCTCCTGAACCAATAACACGCTCGACCTCATATCGTCCAATTCTTCCAAGCATCTCCGGGTGACCTGGAGGCGAAAGAAAGTCGAGCGCCACGGGTTCGCATTCTGCTCCAAAATCGTCAGTCGAGCTGCCTTCGATACACAGGATAATGGATGACGACGCGGGATCGGAAGAATACGGAAGAGTTTCGTCAATGGCCTGAAGCGTTTCCCGCACCTCTGTCAGCAACTCGTGATCGCCCGCGACTTCCAGTAATCGCCGCTGACATTGAACACATGTTTCCACGTGGCCTGCCATTGAACGAACTTCGACGCTGTCTTCATCGTCAGCCATCAGCACATGCAGGTCAATGTCACGACATCGCATCATTGTCCTCCCACTTCCGAACTTCGTCCCGGAGTTTGCAGAGCACTCGGCTGCGAGCAATATAAACGGCGCCGGTCGTCATCTTCAGTTCTTCTGCCACGGTTTCCGGATCGATCTGGTCGACAGCCGTCATCCAGAATGCGCGCCATGTGGAATCTTTGACATTCTGTTGCACACGTTGAGCTGCCCATCGGAAAAGTTCTCTGCGATGCTCGAGTCTGAGTTGCGACTCCTGAGTGCCTGATGAATCCGGAAATCTGTCAAAACCTGTTTCGGTGTCCAGCTGCCTTCGAGCGGACTGGCCTTTGAGACGCGTCAGGACGTCCAGCAACTGGTTACGTGCGATTCTGAAGAGCCAGGTTCGAAACTTTGCCTGTTGTCGATCGGGGCGCCATTTTCCAACGGCGCGGGCAACCGAAACCATCACCTCCTGCACCAGTTCGCGCGCGTCTGCATCCTGCAGGCCGCCCCGAATGGCGAACCGATAAACGAAAGGTTCGTAGATGGATACAAATTCGCGCCAGGCTTCGCCATCATCCGCAGATGGCAGTCGCAGAATCAGACTGGCTCGAGTTTCTGGTACACGCGGCATTAAAGTGTCTCCTGCGTTCTTACACACGATGGCCTGCCGCAGATCTTTCACTTGTTCTTGCGAAAAATCCGGATTCGTGCGATCGGCACGCCTTCACGCGAAATAGCGGCATATCAACATCAGTCTCGCTTCCCTGAATCCATTCAGAAATCCACCATGCACCGGCTAAGCTCACCCTCCAGTGATCCGACTTTTATTTTTGAACTTTATCGAGGCAGCTACGGTTCGGAACTTCTGAACGCTGCAGTCTCGCATTTTGGCGTGTTCAGACTTCTGGCTCAGAAGCCTCTGAATTTCGAAGATCTTCGCCAGGCATTGAAGCTGGAACAGCGACCAGCCATTGTACTGATAACCGCTCTTCGAGCGATGCAGTTGCTCCAAACGAATGCCTCAGGCCAATTTGAACTGACAATAGCTGCTGCCGAACATCTGGTGGATGGTGGGGAGTTCGATGTTGGCAATTATCTGGGACTATCCGCAACGTCGCCTGGTGTGCTGGAAATTGTGGAAAGACTTCGCACGAACAGGCCAGCCGGACTGGATGGCGGTGGAGCGGCGTTTATTTATCGGGACGGTATGAAATCGGCCATGGAACAACGCAATCTGGCGGAACATTTTACACTTGCACTTTCCGGGCGTGCGAAGAATGTCGCCCCCGTGCTTGCGGATCGGATTTCAATGCAGGGAGCAAAAACACTGCTGGATGTGGGTGCGGGAACAGGTATCTACAGCATCGCTTTCCTGAGGGCGAATCCTTCTTTGACTGCAATTGCACTGGACCGCCCGGAAGTTCTGAAGACAGCACTCCAGTTTGCCACCGAATACGGCGTTCACGAACGATTGCAAATGTGCGCGGCGGATATGTTTGTCGATCCATTCCCGTCCGCTGATGTGATTCTTCTTTCGAACATCCTGCATGACTGGGACATTCCTGATTGTCGTGCTCTGATCAACAGATGCGCAGCTGCACTGAATCCCGGAGGAAAGCTCATTATTCATGATGTGCTGTTAAACGACGATCTGGACGGCCCGCTGTCGATTGCTTTGTATTCCGCCAGCCTGTTCAGTTTTACGGAAGGACGCGCATACAGTCTGGCAGAATACAAGGGATGGCTTTCGGAAGCCGGACTGATACCTGAGCCTCCTGTCGAGACATTGGTTCACTGTTTCGCAATTCCAGCGACTCGGAATTGAGTTAAGTTCTCCCGCGACGTCTTCGTGGTTGAGTAGCCTGTTGCAAACCGGGACTGGCTCGAGCAGGAGACCTTTACAATCGATGGATGCGGTTTTCTGCTCGTAGCTTTCTCTGGCAGATGCGAGTCTCTTTCCGGGATGCTGTTTCATCGGCTTCCAACGGATTGATAAACCAGCGGATTGATAAGTAGACTTCGCAGACCGCAAGCGACACAATTTCTTTATGACACCATCCACCCTATTGACATCTGGCGTTTCAGCACATTTCGTCCTCTGGATGACTCTGTCGATGATTCTGCAGAGTCCCGCGGCAGGCTTTGAGGGTACGCATCCACGTGTTACTTCGGTTGACGTGTCGATTCCTACTCGACGACTGCCGATTGGGATCGAATGGTTCCGCGGCCATGCTGTGGTAGCTAACTCGAGTTCCGGTTCCATAAGTCTGTTGGCCAGGGAGTCGAACGATGGGACTGTCGAGCCAGTCTTTCGTATCGCAGCTGAATGGAAGATTGCTTCCAGCCTGAGCGATCTTGCTGTTGTGGGTGACCACATGCTGGTTCTAGATGATGTTCGTCATGAAGTCCTGTTGGCTTCTTTTGGTACATCGTCGGATTCGAACAATTTGAAATTAACCGAAATCCAATCGTGGATCAGGGTGTCGGCTAAGCCTGTTGCGATAGAAGTGTCAAGTGATACCAGGACTATCGCAGTGTCCTCTCTGTGGGCTCGGGAAGTGACGCTGGCATCGATCACTGGTGACGGGGAAGCTGAGAACGTTCGACAAATTGAAATGCCGTTTGCGCCCCGGGAATTGTTGTTCCTGAACGATCAAACCCTGATTGTCGCGGATGCATTTGGCGGCATGCTGGCTGTTGTCGATACCCGTTCGGGTGCGATTGTCAAACAGAAGACAATTAATGCACACAATATTCGCGGGCTTTGTCTGAGTCACGATGGCAGGGTTCTGCATGTATGCCATCAGACTCTGAATGGCGAGGCGTTTACCACCTTCGAGCAGGTGTTCTGGGGAGTCCTGATGCAAAACGGATTACAGTCGATTCCCATGACGTCTCTTGTTCCGTCAAACCTTACGGTCCGAGCAGAACGGAACGATGATGGGAATGCTGCAAAAGAAGATGCTGAAAGGATGGAACAGGAAGCGCGATCGCTGGAAAGAGTTTCGATTGGAGGTTCTCAGAGCGGCACTCCAACGACCTACCCACTGGGAAGTCCTTCGATGGGGGCTGGTGACCCGGGGAAAATGGTCGTGACAAAAAGTGATACGACAATGATTTTGCTGTCGGGCGTCAATGCGATGGCATTTCGCATGGCAAGCCATTTGCCCTTCTCGCGCTTAAAAGTCGGGACCTGTCCCACAGATGTCTGCACTGATTCTGCTGAGGAACTCGCTCTTGTTGTGAACAGGTTTGCCGATACGGTTTCTGTTATATCGCTGCAGGGGCCGGAGCCCAAAGTCGTTCAGACGCTTACTCTTGGTGTGATGCGTCCGATCACGGCAGCGGAACGAGGGCAACAACTATTCTATGATGCGTCGTTGTCGCTGGATGGGTGGTATAGTTGCCATTCATGTCACACTGACGGACATACCAACGGTTTATTGTCGGATACAGTAGGCGACGAAGGGCAGGGGGCTCCTAAGCTGGTGTTATCTTTGCTGGGCGCCGGTGATACCGGGCCGTGGGCATGGCTGGGAACCAAATCTACTCTGGAATCTCAGATCGAATCCTCTCTGATTGTGTCGATGCAATCACAACTGGACACTGATGACTTGCCGGTCCATGACCTGGCCGAGTTTGTCAGGACGCTCGAACCCGCACCATCTGTCTTTGCGGCCAGACACAGCGACGTTGTTCGGACGGAAAAGGATCCTCACCGTCAGGGAAACATCAAACGATCCCGGCAACTTTTCGAAACTCTGGGTTGTGCCGATTGTCACGCCGATGATCGTCTGACCAGCGGGCACACATTTGACGTTGGTATTCAGGATGAGACCGGGCACAGCGAGTTCAACCCCCCGTCGCTTCGCGGTATCAGCCAGAGGAACCGTTTCTTCCACGACGGGCGAGCGACTTCGCTGGCCGATGTGCTTCGCTCCGGGCATCCGGGAAAGTGGCGTGATCCATCGGAATCAAAGGGATCACCCGGTGCCGCCGCTGACCAATTGTCCGGCTCCCTTACAGCAGAACAGATTTCGCTGGTACTTGATCTGCTGAATCGGCTTTAGTGAATTGATTCCTTGCGGCATCTGCAGGCAGATTCCCTCAGAGTCCCGTCTGTGTTCGATGCGACGAACGCAGCTATAGGCGACGAAGACAGGCATTGGCGATGAAACGGGGCCATTTGCGACCAAACACACGAATTCTCTGAACGATTCTCTGCTTACGGTTGCTCTAAGAACACTGCTTTTCGGGTCAGGGACGGCCTATTCTTCGCAATTTGGCAGCCTTGACGTAGACTGCAGGTGATGAGATCTGTCCGTTTGACCATGCAAAATCGAAGGTGACCTATGTCACGCTTGCTCAGTATCGTTCTGCTTCTGCAGTTTTGGATTCTCTTCTGTCCCCCGCTGACTGTGGCTCAGGAGTCCGATGCCCCTGAGGAACTGAACAGCCCCGAGACTTCTGAGCCTGATCCGGGCGACAAATCTCCAGCGGCCGCAGAATCCGCACTCGCGGAAAAATGGGATCGACTCATTTATGTCCCTTTTCGTGAATTGCAGAAGGTATTTGACAATCAGGATGCGTCGGTCGTCATTCCCTACCGGGAATATATGGACCTGATACAGAAGTACCTGGATGCTCAGGACAGAAAGAACGGCTGGTCTCCCGATGCGGTCGTGACATCGTCAACCTACACGGCGGTCGTCGACAGAGATGTCGTTCGGATTCGAGCGGAATTGCAACTGAAGGTCATGAAGGACGGATGGGTACGAGTTCCTCTGGCGTTTGGTTCAGCAGCGACAGGGAAGGTCCTCCCGGCGGATGGTTCAGTGTTGCTGAAGGGGACAGGTGAGGGTCAGTACGAATTATTGGTACGTGGTGCAGGCGACAAGAAGGTTGAGATCGAGTTGTTGGCTAGTGTGCGGACGTCGCCCGAAAGCAAATCGTTTTCACTGAAATGTCTGCCGACCGGCATCAGTGAGTTGCTTTTTACTGTACCGGAGGCTGATCAGTCAGTAACCATCACACCCTTGCAGGTCCTTCTGCCATTCGATTCGTCCTCTGAAAAGAACGCGGGCGAGGAGACAACGGTCAAGGCAAGTCTGGGTTCGGTTGCTCAATTCGAAGTGCAGTGGAATCCGCGCGCCGGTACAAAGCCGGTTATGGATCTGTTGGCAAGTGCATCCACCGTCTCGACGGTCCGAATTGAAACGGGTCTCATCCAGACGACATCAAAGATCGATTACGAGGTGCTGCGTGGTGAACTTCGCGATGTTGGTGTGCTCGCCCCTCTGGATGCCCGCATTATCGACGTTGTTTCGTCAAGCGGCCGGATCCGATCATGGAACGTCACGTCTGTCGGTGAGACCCATCAATTAATTTCGATGGAATTGATTTCCCCGATTACCGATCGGTTTCAGGTAGAAGTACAATCCGAACGCACACCCACCAGCGACACTATTCAGATTGTCGGTAAGGCTGATGACGGGAAGCTTCAGGGCATCCATGCGGACGCTGTTGTTCGCGAATCCGGTCGAATACTTGTCAGTACGGACTCATCCCTGACGACTGTTGTAAAATTGCAGTCTGGCATGAAACGCGTTGATGCCGGGGCAGCAGGAAAGTCAGGTTCGTCAGTCGGTTCAGAATTGCAGCAGGCGTGGGAGTTCAGCGGGACCACGGGGAAGCTGGTTCTGCAGCTGAAACCCGTGGAACCGCGAATCCTGGTCGACCAGACGTCGAGGCTCATCTTTGATGACGACGAACTCCGGCTTTCGTCAAAGCTGGATTACACAGTCGAACGAGCGGGAGTCTTTCAGCTTCAGCTGAAGTTTCCGGATTCACTGAATATCGACACAGTTCGCGCGGACGGAATGAGCGAATTCAATGTCGATAAGGCTGCGGGTCAGCTGACGCTTTCACTGACTCAGAAACGAATGGGTGCCATCACCGTCGAAATTACAGGGCATCAGTCATTCAACGCGACAGAAGAAAATGTCGAATCGGAATTACCGACGATTACACCGGTCGACACAGAACGCGAGACTGGCCGCATTCTTGTCTACGCGCCACAGTTTGTGGATGTCACGACCGTGGAAGAAAAACTGGTTGGTGTCTTTCCATTCAAGTCTGAAGATGCGGAAACAGTCGGTCGTGCGGTCCGTGTTTCCTCCTGGAATTATACTCGACGGCCGGTTGCTGTCTTTGTTCGAACGACACCTCGCCCCGCACAATTGTCCGCAACGGTCGCCACAACTGTTCGAGTGGAACCGGAGATGACGCGGCAAAACAGTATCATCACATTCAACATCCAGAATGCTGGTATTGATACATTCAAAGTCGCTGTCCCGGAACTCGTTGCCGGTGATGTAAGATTTCGGACCGTCAGTCGCGAACACGTGATTCAGCAGCGAAATCGCGCTGAGCAATCAGTAGATGGCTGGGTGACATGGACGCTTGTCCTTCAGAATGAGACAACCGGAGACGTTCGAATTGGCGTTGACTGGGACAATCGTTCTGCGGACGGTGAAGAGAATGGCGACACCACGCCCGTACAGAATGAAAACAGCCCGGCTTCGTTTCGTACGATCCCGGTGGAACCGCCACGTGTGCTGCCGCCGTTTGCAGCCGATCAGAATGAGCGACGTCGAGTTACTTTAACGCAGGTTCGCGGCGAAATTCGTTTGCTAAGACATGAGTCCCTGTCGATTGAGGCAGACAGTCAGGGGGACGCGGTAGAAGCCATCGATGTGCGAGAACTGGAGTTGATGGATGCTGACGGCTATCTGGCCTATCGATATTTCAGTCAGCCTGCGTCCGTAGCTATTCGTGTCCGAAAACACGAAATCCATGAAGTCGTTGAGACCGTCGTTCAGCGATCTTTGATAGAAGTTGTAACGGAGAAACAGGCGATGGCGTCCTATCGATGCCGTTACCGGATTGTGACCAGCGAACGGCAGCGACTACGGATCGATCTTCGTGAAGACTGTGACCTGCAGGCGCCGACAATTAATGGTCAGAGAACGACGGTTGAACGCGCAACGGATGTTCAGTCTGCCGAAGGCAATGAGGCGTATTACGTCAACATCAGTCGTGATGATAACTCTGGCGAACCATTTCTGCTCACGATTCAGTTTCGATGTCCTCTGGATGGGGTCCCCTACCAGAAACGTGGAAGTGTTCTGCCGCTGATGCTTCCTGTAATCGGTCAGGATGATGGTTCGACCGTGATTCAGCAGAGCATACTGGCCGTGTGGGCTCCAAAGGATATTTCGTTTATCGGTGACCCCGATCGGTGGAACCAGTTTGGCAGGTCGAAGGTTTCGTGGTTCCGCCCGTTTGATTCTCCAACATCCGAATCGTCAACGTCTGGTTTGAACGAATGGTTGGACGATCAGTTCAATGGTTCGGCGGAGTTTGCACGTCAGGGAAACGTGAGTCTGTATCAATCCGTCGGGCGTCAGTCAGAAGTCGTTTTAACCTGGTGGAATCGTCCGTTTCTGTTTCTGGTTATCAGCGGGACAGTCATTCTCGCCGCGCTGATTCTGCGCCGCACACCATGGGAAAACCGAATCACCATGTTGCTGCTGGCCTCCTTCCTTGTTTCTGTCTGGTGGTTGAAAGATGGCTACGCAGCTTTGCAGTTTCTGACTGCTGCGTGGCCAGGCGTTTGTATTGGCGGTGCGATCTGGTTTGTCAATTTGCTGCTTGGGTCTGGTGGAGACGCCCGGACGGGACATTCCTCGCAAACCGGAGATGATGGCGGGGGCGGTCATTCGCAAGCTGTGGTGTCCCCGTCGGCAACATCAGTGCCTGACACACCGGCATCTGGTACACAGGAATCTGCAGTGGCACCGAAGTTAGATGCAACATTCACTGCAACTCCTGTGGTGTCGCCAGCCCCTGAAGTGGTTGATGCGATGAATAAACTGATGGGAGGGTCAAAATAATGACAAACGGTGCCTCTCACATTCGGTTGATTCAAAAAGAACTTTGCTGGTCCGGATGGCTGACCGGCTTCCTCTTGTTCATCTGCACGTTGCCAGCATTTCTGCCATGTTGCATGGCACAGGACGCAACGACCGGGACACTGCCGCTTCAGAATGAACGTTTTATTCCTGCGGATCAGCTGGATGTACTGTTCGAGCGGGATGGAGGCGGTGTTCTGATGCCGCGTTCGCAGTTTCGAGAGCTGCTTGCCAGGGCGAAAGCAAACGCAGCCGCGGATAATCAAAAGCCTCCCGGCATGATTATCGACCAGATTCAAGTCAAAGTAACGCCTCAGGATCAGCATGCTGTTGTGATCATGGACGCGATCGTTCGGCAATTTGTGGATGAATGGCAGGTGGTCAGCCTGCCGATTGGGAATCTGCTCGTCGAAAAATTTACGCAGGGTGACGCCCCCGTGGCCGAGGGCTCGGAGTCGGATGCTTTGGAGCAGCGGAAAGTGATTGTTGCCTCGCGAGATCCCCGGGACAATGGCCGCCTGTTACTTGCGGGTTCGAATTCCGGTGAATTCAGGATCCAGATCACGATGTCGACCCCGCTGGTGCGAAGCGGTAGTGATCGTTCGACGGCCTTTCGTTTGCCGCAGTTGCCTTCGACCATTCTGGCGGTTGATTGTCCGGAGGGGCAGCACATTCTGGTCAACAATCAGGAACTGGAACGACCATCCGGCGATTCTGGCAACGTGACCTATCGTGTGCCTGCTGGTGGTGCAGACGATGTTCGGATTCAGTGGACAACCCGGAAACGGCAGAGCGAATCGCAAACTCTGCTGTTTGTTCACACAGATGGATTCCTGCAGATTCAGAAGGAAGCGATTCGCTGGCGATCGGAATCTCTTGTCAGCATCTTCGGCGGCAGCATCAATGAGCTCTCCGTGAGAGTTCCATCGCGCTTGGAAGTCACCGGTGTCGAGTCGGCTGGATTAGAATCATGGCGTCTTGAAGATGATGTTGACCAGCCCGGGATGACTCGACTTGTTCTCTCCTGGCGTCAACCATTTTCAAAGGATCGCATCATCCAGATTCATGGGGTTGCACCGGTGACCGCTGAAAAGAGTCAGGCAGTTCCAACGCTGGAATTCCTGAATGTGAATTCCCACGCCGGGCGTCTGGCGGTTTCGCATGAAGGTGGATTAAGACTGACAGCTGAAACGGGTGCGGGAATTCGTACCACAGCGACAGAACATGGCTCGCAGGATTCGGGTTCCATCTCTGTTTTTGATTTCTGGATTCAGAACTTCGACCTGAGCGTGGCAATTAAGCCCAGAGATCGTGAATTGTTTGCTGAATCTGTCTCGGATCTCAGTATTCAGGATCGCATTCTGTCGTATTCCACGGTGATGACTCTGGAAACGCTGAATGCCCCTTTGTTTGATGTTCGCCTGACCCTCCCTGCCGACTGGGAACTCGCATCGCTCCGAATTGCTGATCAACCTGCGGACTGGCGTGTTGGAGAAACTGATAACCGAGTTGTGGTCTCATTGCCTGAAACTGTGGAAGCGGGCGGCTTGACGGAAATTACGGCCACGCTGACTCGATCCATTGATGATCCCGCAACGGAGCAGAAAGTCGAACTGCCGGTTGTGGTCGCCTCGGACGCAACACTGGCAGGCGGTACATACGTTGTGAACTTTGCGAACGATCTGGCTGTGGCTCCGCTTCGCCTGACAGGGCTGGAACCCGCTTCGGGATCAGCCGAATCACTCAGCTTCCGGAACGTCGGAACTGAGATTGCGGGCGAACTCACGATTATTCGTCGCGCGTCACAACTGACATCTCGTTCTGTCCTTCGCACCTGGGCAACTGCTCGTGAGTTGGCGATTGACGCTCAAATTTCTGTGGACGTCATGAATGGAACGGTGCAGACGCTGACGGTTCGGGTGCCGGAATCGTTTGGAGACCGCGTTCATTTTCAGGTGACCGGAACAGGCCCGATTCCGGGGTATGAGTCAGTACCGTTCGTGCATGACGTCAATCTGGAGGAGCAGACTCCTCTGGATGTTGCTGAAGGCATGCGTCCTTTTCTTCTGAAACTAAGCCAGCGGTTCTCCGGATCGATTTCATTGCTGGCCACGGTCCGTCAGGCTCGGGAACTCAACACATCGATTCCCGCGCCGACCATTCGCGTGGACAACGCTGTGCGGCAGCACGGCGTGCTGGTATTTGAAGCTTACCCGGAGCAGCAATTGAAGGTGGCCTCGGATGTTTCAACGATTAACGGGCTGTTTGCGGCGGATGCAGGACTGGCAGGGGATCCTGCACCCGGGACGAATCGTCGCGTGGCTTTGACGTATCGTTTTGTGAAGCCTGGCTACTCATTTTCAGTGGACGAAATCCGGTTCGACACGGAATCGGTGCCATCAGCGGTCATCACAGAAGTCAGGAATACCTGCCTGTTGAATGATTCGGAGACTGTCCAGCGTTCCTGTCTCGCTCAGTTCCAGTCCAGCGGTGTGCAAACGGTCCGATTCCGTTTGCCGCAATCCGGGCAATCCTACTTGTGGTCAGCGATGCTGGATGGTGAGCCAATCGAAGTCCGGCACGAGGATGCAACGGATCAGGACAGCAACGAGGGGGAGTCAACGCGAACGGCACAGTATCTTGTCGCTGTTCCATCCAGCGTGCGTGGGCAGGACGGCATCAGTCGGTTTTCGTTGAATCTGGTTTTCGAAACGGTTAACAGGACGTCGGGATTGCCGGGGCAGTTTGAACAGGATTCGGTGACATTTTCGATCGACGTGGGCAATTCGCAGTCTGCCGACATTGATGTGCTGGAGCAGACCTGGAATGTTCATTATCCGCAATCTTCTCTGCTGGTTGACAGTGCCGGGCTTGTCTCGCCGACGAACGGGACCGATCAACCAGGATGGTTTCAGAACATGATGAACATTGAGTTTCCATCCCGGGATATTGTCGTGCGTCGCGGTGTTTCTTTGGCGGTCGTTTGCCTGAGCCTCTTTGTCGTCACGGTGCTTGTGTGGCAAAGGCGATATTTGCTGGTCAGCCTCGGTGGAATTTTGCTCGTCTTCTGGTTGCTGATGCCTGTTGGCCTTCGACAGGTTGCAAGCGTCGATCAACTTGCGCCGGGAGTCGGAGGCTACGAAGATTTTTCAACTGCTGATATTCCACTTCCGCCGCCTTCTGATGTCGAAATGTCCAACGCGTACGGCGGTATGGGCGGTATGGGCGGTATGGGCGGTATGGGCGGAGGCGGATTCGGAGGCGGAGGCGGAGGCGGAGGTATGGGGGGGCCTGGTGCCGGCGGCTTTGCAGGCAGTCCCGGTAGCATTGGTTTTGATGCGGACGAAGCCGCGAACCGGAACTCATTAACACAACCTTCAGGTCAGCCCCCAGTGCCATTGTCGATGGAGTTTCCTCGTGAGAATGACCGTCCGTCCAGAGCACTGGCGGATGAGCAGAGTTCATCTGATCCGTTCGCCATTTCTCCGGCAATCAATGCTCCCCTCTCTACACTTGAACCGACGACTGGATTGGCCGATGCCCGTGAATCGAAGGTCAGGAAACGTGGAACCGCGCGGTTATCAGTGCAGGTTGGGCTTCAGGTCCCCGACGATTTTCAGCAACGTGAATTCCGGACGGTAGGAGACGCTGCCTCCACGCGACCAATGCTCAGTGTCGTTGTGCAAAGTGAACAGCAGATTGCCGCCATACGATTCGTGTCAGCAATGCTTGTTCTCTGCCTGATATGGTGGGTTCGAAATTCGACGCGTTCACGCCGACTGACATGTGTCGTCGTGTTGTTGCTGGGTTGCGCTGGCGCTGTCCCCGTTGTTGCAAATCAATGGCAGTGTGTACTCGACGGAGGCATTATTGGTTCGATGATCGGAATTCTGGTCTGGATTGGACGTTCGTGTGGCCGTCGGATCCCCCGTTTGTTGTCATCGAATCGTTCATCGGTCGTGCAAACATCTGTTCGAGCCACGCTGATTTTTCTTGCCGTCACGTGGTCGGGAATTGTGGGGCAGAATTCGGGGTGCGGAGTCGCCGCGGCTCAGGAAACAGACGTCTATGATGCCCCGTCTGTTGTCGTTCCGTACGGCGGAGATGAACCGGCGTTGAGAGCGAATAAGGTCTTTATTGAACGTTCGACATTTGAAAAGCTGTTTCGACAGGCTTACCCCGGTCAATTGCCGAACCCCGGGAAATCGCCTTTGAAAGCCGAAGTTATTGCCGCCTTCTATAAAGCAGATGGATTCGAACAGGTGAGCGGCAACCAGTATGTGCTCCATGTTCGCGCTCGCTACGTCGCGTTCCTTCCGTCTGACCAAAGCCAGCAGATTCAATTGCCGCTTGGTGCTGTTGGAATTCGCAAAGCCCTGGTGGATGGTGATTCCGCGGTACTGTTGCCTGGTTCACAGTCTGTCGATGCAGCAGCAGTCCTGGAAACAACCGTCGTTAATAATGAACCCAGTCAGCAGCAGGCTGTACCACAGCAGGCAGTATCGCAGCACCCAGAAAACGCCTCCGCCGGAATGATGTCTGCAGGGGCTTATCTGGTAAATGTTTCCGGCCGCGGGCTCCATGTTATTGATTTGAATTTTGATGTTTCGGCCGAATTAGAGGGCGGTGCTGGGCGGTTAGAGATTCCCTTTCGTCCGGTCGCGACTGGTACGCTGGAATTCGAACTTCCGGGTGATGAAGAAGAACTGGAGCTTCGCGTCAATGGCCGATCGAATTCTTATCGTCGCGACGGAAGAATCGTCATTCTTCCGATTTCGTCGCTTTCACACACACGCATTCAATGGCAGCCTGCTTCCATTCGAAACGCCAGTGACATTGTCGTGCATTCGTCATCCACCTCGGCCCTTATCCTGAGCGACACGGGTTTAAGATGGCTCTCGTCGATCGAGATTTCATGTCGACAAGGGGAACTCCAGGAACTGCAGATCGATATTCCGGCTGGGTATGCCGTGCAATCGATTACCGGGACGGATGTTTCGGGGTGGAGTATCAGCGACGAAGCTGACGCACGCACCGTACAGCTGCAGTTTCAGCGAGCTGTTAATGATAAGACGCAAATTGAGCTGCAGTTGTATTCAAATTTGTCTGTAGGTGATACCCCGGCGCGTATCTCGGTGCCGGTGCCGGTTGTGCGCAGTGCGACCCGTGACCTGGGTGTTGTGACGATGCTTGCCGGGAAACAATTTCAAGTGCGTTCCGATGCGCTTTCAGCGGTGACTCAGTTGAATCCTCAGGACGCGACTCTGCCGGAGATTGCGTTAGCTCAGGAGAAAGAACAGGCTGTGCGCCGACTGCTTGCGTGGCGATTTACACGACAGCCCGCTTCGATCGAAGTTCGTGCCACACGGACTTCTGATGAAATCCGTGTCAACGCGCTGCATGCAATGAGACTGGAGCCGCAACGGCAGCTCTGGTCCAGTCGATTTGAGATTCAGATTACCGGTGCCCCTCGCTCCCGATTCGATGTCGTTGTTCCTTCGGATTTCCTGGCACTGGAAGTTCAGGCGACCGGTCTGGGTGACTGGTTTTTTGACAGCGTCGCCAATAGTGAGGCCGGTGGTGATACGAAACTGCTGACTATTCAGCTACAGCATGCTACGACGGGAAAGGTTCACATTGCCGTACAGGGTCAACAGGATCGATCGGCAGACCAGAGTCAGCTGAATCTGAGTGCTTCGCGAATTCTGCAGGCCACTTCGGCAGCTGCCCAGATGGCTGTTTGGCTTGATGCGGCATCAGAAAATGCCGGAGTCGAATCGGGCGATTGGCAGATACGTGGCTCAGAAGTCCTTGCGGATGATTACCGTAAGCTCATTGCCGCTCCACCATCGGTCAGCTTCTGGACCAACAGAAATTCTCCCGGGCCTGTTGCACTCAAACTACGCCGCGCTGTTCCGGCATTCATCGCAGAATCTGTCACTGTCACAAATGCCACCGATACCTCTGTCGATTACACGATCGCTATGAACTGGCAGATCGCTCGCGCGGCGGCGGACAGTTTTGTTGTCGATCTGCCGACGAATGTTGCCGCGGTGATGAGTTTCGATGTCCCGAATCAGCGACGACTAACTCGGCAGGATCGTGGTGATGGCACAACTCGCATTGTTATTCGACTCCAGCAACCTGTCAGTGACAGGCTGTTTGTACTGGCAACCGGCAGTCTTCCGATTCCGGATGATGGCCGACTTAGTGTCACGTCGCCCGTTTTTGTTGCTTCGCCTGAAACTGCTGAAAATGGTTCTTCATCCGCCGTGATTTCCGGCCAGTCGCATTATTGGGTCGTCGTCAATCAATCCCGCGGACTATTGACGCCGGTCGCAGATCATCGTTCCAGCGAAGCTTCCGCATCACAGATCGCGACCTCGATACCAACGGAGCTTCTGCAACAGGCGGTCACGATTCAGAAACTGAGTGATGAAACGCCGGCATGGCAAGTCAGGTTTCCAGCCCAGCATCAGGTGTCTCCGGCAGTTGTCACCCTGGCAACTCACCAGACAGTGATTGCCGATGATGGAAGCTGGCGCAGTCAGCATACATTGACCGTCAGAAATGAATCGCGCCAGTTTTTGCCTGTGGCAATACCGGATGCAGGACGGTTCCTGTTCTGCCTGGTTGACAATATCCCCACGCGGATTGTTGTTCAGAGGAACGATACGATTGTCCGGTATTTGATTCCCGTACCGCAGTCAGGAGTTTCCGGGAAGGCTTTTGATGTCAAA